>JAZOSE010000143.1:0-29231 GCA_045656965.1 Eubacteriales bacterium | reverse complement strand
CAGGCACTCAAAAACCTCTCGGGCGGTAACCAGCAAAAGGTTATCATCGCAAGATGGCTCATCCGAAACAGCGACATTCTGATCTTCGACGAGCCTACGCGCGGTATCGACGTCGGTGCCAAGAGCGAGATCTACGCGCTGATGAACGAGCTCTCCAAGCAGGGCAAGTCCATCATCATGATCTCCTCGGAGCTGGTCGAGGTCCTTCGTATGTCCGACCGCGTGCTCGTTATGTGCGAGGGCAGAAAGACGGGAGAGCTTGATATTTCCGAGGCAAACCAGGAAAACATTATGCAACTTGCTACTATGCGAGAGGAGAATTAAGGTATGAACAATACGAACAAATACGGCGCGTCGCTCAACCTGCGCGGCCGCACCCGTCAGCTCGGGGTCAAGGCAGGTAAGTATTTGAGAACCAACGGTAAGCAGAATATCGTTATTATTGCGGCAACCCTCGTTCTCTTTGCGCTCTTTACGCTGATCAACGGCAACTTCGCAAGCTCCGCGAACCTGCTCGTGCTCAGCAAATCGTTCGTTCCCTACGCGATCATGGCGCTGGGCGTTACCTTCGTTATCGCCACGGGCGGCATTGACCTTTCGATCGGTACGGTCTGTATCGGTGCGGCGGTTCTTGCGGGTGCTATTTGCGGCACGACGGTTACGGTTACCGAGCTTCTTTGGCTGACCGTTCCCCTCATCCTTCTTTTCGGTCTGGGCTTCGGTCTTTTAAACGGTGTTCTGATCGCTAAGTGCAAGATCCCTCCCTTTATCGCCACGCTTGGCACGATGCTGCTTTCCCGCGGCTTGACTGCCGTTATCGCGCAGGTCATTACCGAGAAGTCCTCGGCAATCAAGTACCCCACGACGGGCTGGTTCCAGAGCATCTTCTCCAGCCTTAACGGTTTCCCCATCGGTCTTGTTTGGGTTCTCGTTCTGACTGTTATCTGTATGGTCGTTATGTACAAGACCCGTACGGGCAGATACATTCTTGCTATCGGCTCCAACGAGGAGGCAACGCGCCTTTCGGGTATCAACGTGGACCGTTACAAGATCATCGCTTACGCTATCGGCGGTCTTTTTGCAGGTCTTGCGGCTCTCTTCTGGACGGCGGCAAACCCCTCCCTGACGCTTGCCTCGGGTAACGGCATGGAGCTTGACGCCATCGCGGGCGTTTACATCGGCGGTACGAGCACCACGGGTGGCTTCGCGTCTGTTGCAGGCACCATCTTCGGCTCGCTTATCCTCGTCGTTATCCGTCAGGGTCTCAACTTTGCCTTGATGGAATTCGGAAGCTCGCTTTCGGCTACCTTTATTACTTATGCGGTCACGGGCGTTATCGTTGTCGGTGCCGTTCTTCTCGACGTATTCAAGAAGAAGGCTGCGGCAAAGGTTAAGATCGAGACCCCTGCCGAGAAGCTGAAAAAGTCTATCTCCGAAGAGATCGAGGAGCTTCGCATTGAAAAGGATTACGCGCTCTCCGCTAAGGGCAACGACGAGGCGGCAGCCCGTGTAGATGAGATCAACGCTGAGATTGCGGCGCTTAAAACGCGCCTTCGCACCGAGCTTCCCGCGCTGAAGGCTCAAAAGAAATAACTCACAGCGGCAAGCGTGCCGCACCCAAAGAGTATAAAACCATATTTATGGCTTTTATAAAAAAATAAAAAATTTGGAGGACCACTATGAAGAGATTTATCAAAGTTCTGGCACTCACTATGGCACTTGTTCTTTGCATCTGCTCGTTTGCTGCTTGCGGCGGCGGCGAGGAGGAGAAAACCATCGCGGTAGTAGCAAAGGGCGAGACCCACGCATTCTGGCAGGCTGTTAAGGCAGGCGCAGAGGCAGCCGGCGCAAAGTACGGCTACAAGGTCACCTTCCGCGGCCCCACCGCAGAGAGTGAAGAGTTCGTAGGCACGCAGAGAGAAATGGTACAGGCTGCTCTTAACAACAAGAACGTTAAGGCAATCGTGCTTGCTACCATCGGTCTTGGCTTTACCGACGAATTGACCGCAGCGTTCGACAAGAACATCCCGATCGTTGAGTTCGACAGCGGCCTTTACAACGGCGGCGCCGACATCGCTGAGGGTAAGGACCCCACCATCGGTGGCGTTGCAACCGACAATAGAGCCGCAGCGGCAGTTGTTGCTGAAAACTTCTACGCTTACTTAAAGGCAAACGGCAAGCTCGCAGACGGCTACAAGATCGGCATTATTCAGCACGACTCCACCTCTACGGGTGTTGACAGAGCCGGCGGCTTCAAGGATAAGATCCAGGCTCTCGCTACCGCAGACGGCTACGAGATCGAGATCAACGTTCAGATCAAGACCAACACCACGGGCGACTACAAGCTCGGTCTTACCGCTCTTAACGAGTGGGGTGCAGGCTCCATCTTCATGACCAATGAGGGCGTTGTAAACGAGGTATATCCCGAGATCTCCGACAACAAGGATCTTTACAAGAACATCCTCTTCTGCGGCTTTGACGCAGGCACCAACCAGTACAACTGGATGAAGGATGGCGGCGCAAACTGCGCACTTCTCGTTGGTTCCGTTGCACAGGACTCCTACAACATCGGCTACAAGGCAGTAGAGATGGCAGCTAAGAAGCTTGCCGGCGAGACTGTTTCCGACGTTGGTATCGCAGGTGTTTGGTACAACAAGGAGAACATCGACGAGCAGAAGGATAAGAACATCTTCTATATGGGCTAATCTCTTCTCTTCGCACACAAGGCATAGCGAGGCTTCGGTCTCGCTATGCTTTTTTTATAAAAAGCGGAGGCGTTTTGAATGGGGCTCTTGCAAAAAGGAAAGAAATCTGCTATACTGTAAAGGAAAGAAAACCGCGAAGCGGGGAGGTAAATATGGGAATTGCGATTATTACGGGCGCCTCGTCGGGTATGGGCCGCGAGTTTGCCCTTCAACTGGAAAAATCGGGCGAGGTGGACGGATTTCTGCTTTTGGCGCGCAGAGAGGAAAGGCTGCTTTCGCTTGCCGAGTCGCTCTCGGGGGCAAGGGTGCTTGCTGCCGACCTTGGTACGGACGAGGGGCTAAAAAAGCTTTTTGACTATCTTGAAGAAGAAAAGCCCTCGGTCAAGTATCTCATCAACGCCGCGGGCTTTGGCAAATTCGGAAGCTACGAGAGGGTCTCGGAGAGTGACGTTTGCGCGATGATCGACCTTAACGTCAAAGCAACGGTGCTGATCACGCACCGCGTGCTTCCTTATATGGAGAGGGGCTCTCATATTATAGAGCTTGCCTCGGGCTCTTGCTTTACGCCGCTTCCGCACTTTAACGTGTACGCCTCCTCAAAGTCCTTTGTGCTTCACTACACCAAGGGGCTGTGCGACGAGATCAAGCCGAAGGGCGTGAGCGTTACGGCGTTTTGTCCCGGCTGGGTGGCAACCGAATTTTTAGACGTTGCCGAAACGGTGGACGGTGCGCCGTACCCCAAAAACCCCAAGCCGCTTCTTAAATGCGAAAGGGTGGTTGCCTATGCGCTCCGTCGCGCGCGCAAGGGAAAGACGATGGCGGTGACTAACTGGTACACCAAGCTTCAGCACGTCCTTTTTAAGCTTTTGCCCGACCGTATTTTGACCATTCTTTGGAGAAAGACGGTTTTAAAGATCAAATAAGAGCCGCGCCGGTGCGTGCTTTGATTTTTTCAGCAAAAGCTCTTGCACTCGCTTCAAGCCTGTGGTAAAATATAATGAAAGAAAGTCCTAAAAACGAGGAGAAAAGCTATGGAAAAGATATTAAAAGAGGGTAGCACCTTCGCCGTTAACTGTGTTTCTTGGGAGGAGTACCCCTTTTTGATGGATACGAGAGTCACCGTCGGGTACGACGAGGGGGGCTTTTCGGTGCGCTTTGTGACGGACGAGCCGCGCATTCGCGCCACCGAGACCGAGCACAACACCTTCGTGCATAAGGATAGCTGCATGGAGATGTTTATGCAGTTCGCGCCCGAGAGCGATATTCGCTATATCAATATTGAGGCAAACCCCAACGGCGCGGCGTACGTTTCCTGCTCGAAAAGGCGCGGCGATTCGGTGATGTTTGAGATTGAGGATATCAACGCCCTAAACGTCAAGGCGGTCGTTACCGAAAACGGCTGGGAGCTTTCCTACTATCTTCCCGCCGCGATCATTCAAAAATACGTTCCCACCTATGAGCATAAGGCGGGAGCGCATTTGCGCGGCAACTTCTACAAGTGCGGAGATCTGACCGACCACGAGCATTATCTTTCCTATGCCAAGATCGGCACGGTGGAGCCCGATTTCCATCGCCCTGAGTATTTTGCCGACTTTATTCTTGCATAAAAGAGGAGAAAAGGAAGAACAATGAAGGTAAGAAAAGCCGAAAGGGCGGATATTCCAAGCCTTCTTCGTCTGCTTTACCAGGTGCATGCGGTGCATGCCGAGGGGCGCCCCGATCTTTTTAAGCGCGGGTGTAAGAAGTACACCGAGGAGGAGTTAGAGAAGATCCTTGCAAACGAAAAAACGCCTGTTCTCGTCTACGACGACGGCGGTGTTCTCGGTTACGCTTTTTGCGTTTTAGAGGAAATCAAGGATAGCCCCTCGCTTGTTGACCGAAAAAGCCTTTATATCGACGACGTTTGCGTCGATGAAAACGAACGGGGCAAGCATATCGGTAAAACGCTTTACGAGGCGGTCATAGGCTTAGCCGAGGAAAAGGGCTGCTACCACGTAACGCTCAACGTATGGAATCTCAACGCGGGCGCGATGCGCTTTTACGAGGCGCTGGGAATGACGCCCTTGAAGGTTACCATGGAGAAAATTTTAAAATAAAGGGAAAAGCTATGAAAAAAATTATAATTGCGGTCGCGCTTCTTCTTTTGCTTGCCACTTTGATCGGCACGCTCGTTTATTTTAATACGCCAAAGGAGCTTCGCGCCTTAAAAAAGGACATTAAGAGAAACGGTGAATACAGCGAAAGCTCGGATGCCCGTCTTCTTACCGTTGCCGACACGACCAAGGCGTACACGGGCGAAAACGGCACGGTGGTGCTTTACCGCATCGACAATAACGAGGCGGACGGATACGTTTGCCTTGTGCGTATATTCTTCAACAAAGAAAGCCTTAAAAGCGGTCTCTACGAGTGGGATGCCGATATTTCGCACACGCGAGAGGGCGATTTCAAGATGAAGGGCTCCTTCGAGGCGGGCAAGCTTTCCGAAGAAAACAAGGACATCGGCTTCGCCTTCACCTACGGTGGCGACAGAGCGACGGCACTGATGAAGATCTATCTTGAGGGCTACGTGTTCGATACGCTTAGCGGTGCGCTTGACGATTTTTCAGACTATCTTGCCGCGAGCGAGGTGGGCTACACCTTGGCGGACTACGGCTTCGAAAACATCAAATAAGTAAATAAATGTTTACAAAAAGCACTTGGGGCGAAAGCCCCGAGGCTTTATCCTTTGAGTTAGCCTATGCTAACGGGAGAATGCGGATATGAAAAAGAACGAAAGAGAATATAAGGTCAGCGGTATGAGCTGTGCCGCCTGCTCGGCGCGTGTGGAGAGGACGGTTCGCTCGCTTGACGGCGTGGAGAATTGTGCCGTCAACCTTCTTTCCGGCTCGCTTCGCGTTGAAGGAAGCGTGAGCGAGGAGAGCCTTTTTGCCGCCGTACGCGCGGCGGGGTACGGGATCGAGCGTGCCCTTGGGGTGACACCCGTAAGCACGGGAGAGGAAAAACGCCTTTGGCGACGTTTTCTTATATCCTTGTGTCTTCTTTTGCCGCTTATTTACCTATCGATGGGGGAAATGCTTTCGCTTCCGCTTCCCGATGCCATCGGTATGCAAACGCTTGCAGGCGGTATTCTGCAAATGCTGCTTTCTCTTGCCGTGCTTTTGATCAACTACCGCTTTTTCGTGAGCGGTGCGCGCGCGGCTCTGCATCTTTCTCCAAATATGGATACGCTCGTTTCGCTCGGCGCGGGCATCTCCTTTGTGTACAGCGCGGTCGTTCTGGCATTCCCCGCGCTTCAGACAGGGCATATGCTGTATTTTGAGTCGGCGGCGATGATCTTAACACTAATTACGCTTGGAAAGTCCTTAGAGGCGCGCGCCAAGGGCAAGACCACCGACGCTCTTCGCGCTCTTTTGTCGCTATCTCCTGAGCAAGCCACCGTTTTGCGTGACGGAAGGGAATCTGCCGTGCCTGTGCGTGATGTGCGCGTGGGTGACGTTTTGGTGCTTCGCCCCGGAGAAAGAGTGGCGGTTGACGGTATCGTTGAGGAGGGCGAGGGTGCTTTTGACGAGTCCGCCCTGACGGGCGAAAGCTTGCCCGTGGATAAGGGCACGGGTGATCGCGTCTTTGCCGCCACGGTCAATCTTTCGGGATATCTTCGCGTTCGCGCCACGGGCGTGGGCGAGGAAACGGCGCTTTACCGCATTGTCAAGGCGGTGAAGGATGCCGCGTCGACCAAGGCGCCGATCGCCAAGCTTGCCGACCGCGTGTCGGGCGTTTTCGTGCCACTTGTGCTTTCGGTGTCGCTCATTACGCTTGTCGCGTGGCTCCTTTCGGGTGCGCCCTTTGACCGCGCGCTTTCCTATGCTATTTCGGTTCTGGTCATCTCCTGCCCCTGTGCCTTGGGGCTTGCCACTCCCGTGGCGATCACGGTGGGAAGCGGTGTGGGCGCTCGGCGAGGCGTTCTTTTTAAGAGTGCAACGGCACTTGAGGAAACGGGAAGAGCCGCCACCGTCGTTTTGGATAAAACGGGAACGGTAACGCGGGGCGAGCCTGCGCTGACCGACCTTTTGCCCGTCTCCCCCGACGGCGAGGAGCGCTTACTCCTTCTTGCGTGCTCACTTGAAAGAATGAGCGAGCATCCCCTTGGGCGCGCCGTTGCGCGCCACGGCGAAGAAAAGGGAATTTCTCCGCTTGCGCTTTCGGGCTTTACAGCCCATACGGGCGCGGGTGTTACCGCGACGCTGGACGCCGAGACGCTCGTCGGCGGAAAAGACGATTTTGTTTGTGCTTATGCCCCTATACCGAGCGAGGCAAGGACGCGCGCGCAGACGCTTGCCGACGAGGGAAAAACGGTGCTGTATTTCGCGCTTGGCGGGGAATACCTCGGTGCCATCGCCGTGGCAGACGCGGTGAAGAAGGACAGTGCCGCCGCCGTTGCCGCACTCAAAAAAATGGGTGTGCGCACCGTCCTTTTGACGGGTGACGGGGAGAGAACGGCGCGCGCCGTGGGCAAGCTCGTCGGTATAGACGAGATCCGCTCGGGCGTTTTGCCTGAGGAGAAGGCGGCGTTTATCCGAGAGGAGAAGAAAAAGGGCAAGGTCGTGATGGTCGGTGACGGCATCAACGACGCTCCCGCGCTCGTCGAGGCGGACGTTGGCGTGGCGATCGGCTGCGGCGCGGATATCGCCGTTGACGCCGCACAGCTTGTGCTTTCCGCCGACTCGCTTTTTGGCGCGGTCGACGCCATCTCGCTTTCCCGCGCCGTTTTGCGCAATATCAAGCAAAATCTCTTTTGGGCGTTTTTCTACAATCTGATCGGCATACCGCTGGCGGCGGGCGCGTTCGTTTCGCTACTCGGCTTCAGCCTTCCGCCCGCCTTTGGTGCGGCGGCGATGAGCCTTTCAAGCGTGACGGTGGTGTCTAACGCCCTTAGGCTGAATTTCCACAAGCCTCATCATAAAGAAAACCCAGATGCGAATACAAATGATATAAATGACACGAAAGAAAAGAAAGGAAATAAGGAAATGAAAACAATTCTTTACATTGAAGGAATGATGTGTCCGCATTGCTCGGCAAGGGTGCAAAAGGCGCTCGAAGCTCTTGACGGTGTTTCGGAGGCTCTTGTAAATCACGAGGTGGGTATGGCTACCGTAACGCACGAAAACGTGCCCGAGGACACCTTGAAGGAAACGGTGCGCGCGGCGGGCTACACCGTGAAGGACTGATTTTTGTATAGAGACGGACAGCTTTTGTAAAAAAGCAAGAACTTCCTTCAAAAACGAAAAAGAAAATATTGACATAAAAAAAGCTTTGTGGTAGAATATATTGGTAGAATATTTTTAGAGAGGTTAAACGATGCAACAGTTTATCGATCTTTTTGAAAACGTGGCGCATATCACCTGGCAACAGGCGGTTATGTGGGTCATCGGCGCGGTTCTGATCTATCTCGCCATTAAAAAGGATATGGAGCCGACCCTTCTTCTTCCTATGGGCTTCGGTGCGATCCTTGTCAACCTGCCCAACTCGGGCGCGATCAACGGCGGCGCTATCGAGGTGCTTTACAACGCCGGTATTGCCAACGAGCTGTTTCCCCTGCTTCTTTTCATCGGTATCGGTGCGATGATCGACTTTGAGCCGCTTCTTCGCAACCCCAAGCTGATGCTCTTCGGTGCGGCGGCACAGTTCGGCATCTTCTTTACGCTTTGCATGGCGGCGCTCTTCTTCCCGGAATTAAAGGATGCGGCATCTATCGCCATCATCGGCGCGGCAGACGGTCCGACCTCGATTTACGTTGCGCAAACGCTCGGCTCGAACTATACGGGTGCTATCATCGTTGCGGCGTACTCCTATATGGCGCTCGTTCCCATCGTTCAGCCGCCTATTATCCGTCTTTGCACCACCAAGAAGGAGCGACAGATCCGTATGGTCGATCACGGCCGCAAGGTGTCGAAGCTGACCAAGATCGTTTTCCCCATCGTCGTTACGGTCATTACGGGTATCGTTTCTCCTCACTCGGTTGCCCTCGTCGGCTTCCTTATGTTCGGTAACCTTATCCGCGAGTGCATGGTGCTCAATTCGCTCTCGGAAACGGCACAGAAGGTTCTTGCCAACCTCGTTACCCTGCTTCTCGGCATTTCGGTTGCCTTCACGATGCAGGCAGAGAACTTCCTTCGCGTGGAGACCCTCGTTATCCTCGGTCTCGGCCTCGTTGCCTTTATGGTCGACACGGCGGGCGGCGTGCTTTTTGCGAAGCTCTTGAACGTTTTCTCCAAGGAAAAGATCAATCCCATGATCGGTGCGGCGGGTATTTCGGCATTCCCGATGTCCTCCCGTGTCGTTCATAAGATGGGTCTTGAAGAGGACAATCAGAACTTCCTTCTCATGCACGCGGCAGGTGCCAACGTAGCCGGTCAGATCGCGTCTGTTATTGCGGGCGGTATGATCCTCAACTTTATGTTAGGTTAAGAAAGGACGGTAAAGGAATATGGAGCTTGATCTTGGATTTTTCCCCCAGAGCCTTTTAGAGACGCTTCCTATGGCGGGACTCGGAATGGTCGGTATTTTTATCGTCGTTTTGGTAATGATGCTGTCGATCTACGGTGTGACCATTCTTTCGACAAAGATCTCGAACAAAAACAAGGATAAATAAGCGTTTTTAAAAAACGCGCAAACGCCGACGAAGCGGACTTACCAAAGTCCGCTTCTCTTTTTTGGCTAATATGCCGAAAACGCAAAAAAGACACAATATCTTGTGTTTTGCCCTTGACTTTTATACAAGATATTGATATAATAGATTTTGCCGACCCAAAAGTGAAGGGCAAAAAGTTCTGCCTTGAAATGTCTGCCGAAAACGCTTTTTTGGGGTTGCGCGAGTATATTTTACGGTTTTAAAAGCACATCTATATAAAAGAAGAAAAAGAAGGGACAAGCTATGAAAATCATTAAGAGAAGTGGCGTTGAGGTCACTTTCGACCCCGAAAAGATCATCGTTGCCGTTACCAAGGCAAACGAGAGCGTCGTTCCCAGCGCGAGAATGACTCCCATTCAGATCAAGAGAATCGCAGAGGACGTGGAGATGGCGGCACAGAACATCAGCCGCACCCTCAGCGTCGAGGAAATTCAGGATATGGTCGAGGACCAGATCATGAATCAGCGTGCCTTTGAGGTGGCACGCCGCTATATCACCTACCGCTATACCCGTGCGCTCGTTCGTAAGTCGAACACCACCGACGAGCAGATCATGAGCTTGATCGAGAGCAACAACGAGGAGGTCAAGCAGGAGAACTCCAACAAGAACCCCACCGTCAACAGCGTACAGCGTGACTATATGGCGGGCGAGGTCAGCAAGGATATCACCAAGAGAATCCTTCTTCCTGCGGACATCGTTGCGGCTCACGAGAACGGTATCATCCATTTCCACGATGCCGACTACTTTGCACAGCATATGCACAACTGCGACCTTGTCAACCTTGAGGATATGCTTCAAAACGGCACCGTCATCAGCGGCACGATGATCGAGAAGCCCCACAGCTTCTCCACCGCCTGCAATATCGCCACGCAGATCATCGCGCAGGTTGCCTCCTGCCAGTACGGCGGACAGAGCATTTCGCTCACGCATCTTGCACCCTTCGTTGATATCAGCCGTCAAAAGCTTCGCCGTCAGGTTGCCGAGGAGCTTGAGGGCATTTCGGGCGTGAACGCCGACACGGTCAACACCCTTGCCGAAAAGCGTCTTCACGAGGAGATCGAGCGCGGCATCCAGATGATCCAGTATCAGGTCGTAACGCTGATGACCACCAACGGTCAGGCGCCCTTCGTTACCGTCTTTATGTATCTTGGCGAGGCGAAGAACGAGCAGGAGAAGCGCGACCTTGCCCTCATCATCGAGGAAACGCTCAAGCAGCGCTATCGCGGTGTTAAGAACGAAAAGGGCGTTTGGGTATCCCCCGCATTCCCGAAGCTAATCTACGTTCTCGAGGAGCAGAATATCCACGAGGACAGCGAATATTTCTACCTCACCAAGCTCGCGGCAAAATGCACCGCGAAGCGCATGGTTCCCGACTATATCTCCGAGAAGATCATGCTCGAAAACAAGGTCGACAAGAACGGCGACGGTCACTGCTACACCTGCATGGGCTGCCGCAGCTTCCTTACCCCCTATGTTGACGAGAACGGAGAGGCGAAGTACTACGGTCGCTTCAACCAGGGTGTCGTTACCGTCAACCTTGTTGACATCGGTCTTTCCGCCGAGGGCGATATTAAGAAGTTCTGGGAGATCTTCGACGAGAGAATGGAGCTTTGTCACAGAGCCCTTCAGTGCCGTCACGAGAGACTGACGGGCACGCTTTCCGATGCCGCTCCTATCCTTTGGCAGCACGGCGCCTTGCTCAGACTTGAAAAGGGCGAGACCATTGACAAGTATCTGCACGGCGGCTACTCTACCATTTCGCTCGGCTATGCGGGTCTTTGGGAGTGCGTATATAGCTTGAACGGTAAAAAGCTCACCGAGCCCGAAGGCGAAGCCCTCGGCCTTGAAATTATGAAGAAGCTCAACGAGTATACCGCAAAGTGGAAGGCAGCCGAGTGCATCGACTACTCGCTCTACGGTACGCCGCTGGAAAGCACCACCTACAAGTTCGCTAAGTGCTTACAAAAGCGCTTCGGCATCGTAAAGAACGTTACCGACAAGAACTATATCACCAACAGCTATCACGTGCACGTAACCGAGCCGATCGACGCCTTTGATAAGCTCGCATTGGAAGCAAAATTCCAGGCACTTTCGCCCGGTGGCGCGATCTCTTACGTTGAGGTGCCCAATATGCAAAACAACCTTGACGCGGTTATCTCGGTGATGCAGTTTATTTACGATAACATTATGTATGCCGAGCTGAACACCAAGAGCGATTACTGCCAGGAGTGCGGCTTTGACGGCGAGATCGCCATTATCGACGACGGCGAAGGTAAGCTGGTTTGGGAATGCCCCAACTGCAAGAACCGCGACCAAAGCAAGCTCAACGTTGCGCGCCGTACCTGCGGTTATATCGGAACGCAGTTCTGGAACCAGGGACGCACGCAGGAGATCAAGGAGAGAGTTCTCCACCTTTAATCAAATCTAAGGGGCTGGCAACAGCCCCTTCACCATTGAGGAAAGTATGAATTACGCAACCATCAAAAAAATGGATATTGCCAACGGTCCCGGCGTGCGCGTTTCGCTCTTCGTCAGCGGCTGTCGGCATAAATGCCCCGGCTGCTTTAACAGTGAGGCGTGGGATTTTTCCTACGGCGCACCGTATACCGAGGCGGTGGAAAGGGACATACTCGATGCGGTAAATAAGGAGCATCTTTCGGGTCTTTCCTTCCTTGGCGGCGAGCCGTTTGAGAGGGAAAACCGCGACGCGCTTGCCATCCTCGGCGCGCGCTTCCACGCGCTTTGCCCCGAAAAAACGCTGTGGTGCTACAGCGGCTTTACCTTCGAGGAGCTTTACGCTGACGAGGGCGCGCGCCCGCTTCTTTCCGTGCTTGACGTTTTGGTCGACGGAAAATTCGAAATGGCGAAAAAGGACCTCTCGCTTCTTTTCCGCGGCTCGTCCAATCAGCGTATTCTCGACGTGAAAAAATCGCTTGCCTGCGGCAAGGCGGTCTGGCTCGACGGCGTTTGGGAAAGAGCCGTTGGCTCAAACGATATAAGCGAATAAGGAAAAAGCGTTTCGCATTGCGAAACGCTTTTTTGTAAATAAAGGTTTACTTAAATCAAATGAAGTGCCTTGGCGATGGCGTGCTTGCTCTTTCTTTTTCGGTCCTTATAGGTGCCTTCGGCTAAAAAATAGAGCTGGGTAAAGTGGTAGCCGCGGTTGAGTCCGATGTCGCGGCGCATTTCCTTTCGTATGCCCTCCTCGCAGATCTCGGAAATGGCGCGGTCGATCGCGGCGTTAAGCAGCATATAGTGTGCGAGCACCTCGACAGAGAGCTTTGCGCGGCAGATCTCGCTCGCGCGGCGGTCGTAATCCTCACACATGGCGCGGACGGCACGCTCGACGCCCTCGGGGAGCTTATATTCGGTCATAAAAGCCCTCCCCCGTCCGCCCCAATAGGATGAGTGCCTCCCTTAGCTCTTCGCGCTTTCTTTCGTAGCGCTCGTATAGCTCCTCGTGCTCCTTTTCGGCACGCTCTATGCGCTCGGACAGCTCGGCGGCGAGGCTGTCGGGGGAAAGCGCTGCCAGCGAGGCGAGCGTTTCCTTGGCGATCTTTAAGCGTTCAAGCACCTTTTCACTCAGCGTGAGCGCTTCTTCCAGGGTGCAAAGCTCCTCGCCGATGTCGGCGGGGTCGGCAATTATTTTAGACTGCGCGGCGTAGCAGTCGGATAAACAGTAATACATAGCGTTCCTTTCTTTTTTAGGAATAATACACGCGCCCGATGCATACGGTAAGATGGGGGCGCTCTTTTTGTTGTTGCATAAAATGCAACAAATGCGGCAAAAAATAAAAACGGCGGGAGAAAACGCTGTTTTTAGGTTTGGAAACAGGAGCGCGACGAAACGGGAATCGACACAAATCTCTCCTTTTTCCTGAAAACGTGGCTCGAAACGGGGAAGAGCCTTGCTTTATATGTAGTATAACAGAGAAAATGTAACTTGTCAAGTAACAAAACAAATATTTTTTCAAAAAAGTGTTGCATATTTTGTCGCAATATGTTATAATAAGGGCAAGAAACGCAAAAAAAGCCAAATGGGCAAAGAAAGGAACGAAAAATGACACTCGGCGAACAGATCAAGCATTACCGCAAAAAAAGCGGATACAGTATGGAGGAGCTGGGCGTTCTTCTGGGCGTGAGCAGGCAAACGGTTTTTCGCTACGAAAGCGGCGCGATCGAGAACGTACCGCGCGAGAAGATCAAGAAAATGGCAGGGCTTTTCGGCATCAGCGAGGCAAAGCTCCTTGGTTTTGAGGAAGCGCGATACGCGCGCGCTGACGTGATGCCTATCGAGGGGGCGCTCGTGCCGATGCTGGGAGAGATCGCCTGTGGCGAGCCGATCTATGCCGCGGAGGAAAGCGGTCGCTTTGTGATGTCGGATGCCCGTCTCGGTGCGGATTTCTGCCTGCGTGCCAAGGGCGACAGTATGGTCGGCGCGCGCATTCACGACGGCGACATCGTTTTCGTACACGCCCAGGAGAGCGTGGATAACGGCGAGATCGGCGTGGTCGTTGTGGGAGAGGAGGCAACGCTCAAGCGCGTTTACTATTATCCCGACGAGGCGAAGCTTATTCTTGCCGCCGAAAACCCCGCCTACGCGCCGCTCGTTTATATCGGTAGCGAGCTGGAGGAGATCAGAATACTTGGAAAGGCTATCGCCTTCCAAAGCGCCGTTCGGTAAGGCTTGCTCTTTTGGGCGTAAAGTGCCGTTTTTGACCGCTCGACGTAGGGAACTACGCCTTCGGGTCAAAGAACGACGCTTTCCACACCAAAATCATCAAGCCTTAAAAGCGTAGGTACTTGCCCCTAATATCTTTTTGTGCAGAGAGTAAATAGCGAAGGGATAGGCAAAAAACCTATCCCTTTTGCTTGTGTTCTCACCTAAAATATCGCGTCGCAAGCTCGCCTTGCCGAGAGGGACGCGCGGAGCGCGGAACGCTTGGCGTTCTTTTTCCCCTCTCGGCAAACGGGGAGCGATGGATTTGATGCAGAAAACGCCGTTTTTTCTCCGAAGCTGTATAAACATACTGCGAGAGGGAAAAAACGGCGTTAGAAAACAAAAATTTAATAAAAAGGAGAAAACCGAAGGTTTTCAACGTCAATACCGTTATTTTTGCACCGAGAAAATAACGAAGGGATAAGCCAAAAGCCTATCCCTTTTTGTTTTCGGTTATGCGCAAATACGCGCTCCCTTATTTTACGACGCCTTTTTGGAGAATGATATTCGCATACACCGAGGTTTCGCCCGTGGCGATGATGGCATAGCACTTCTTTGCCTCGTCGTAGAAATCAAAGCGGTCGATGCCACCGATGGCGGCGCGGCCGCGCTCGTCGTGCTTTTCCACGATCTCGGCATATTTTTCCCAGATCGGAATATTCATATTCTTGTCGCACTCCATTTTATCCATCAAAAGCACGGGCTTTTCGACGTAGGTGTCAAGAGGGAACACGGTGAGGATCGCGTCAAGCACCTCGGGAACGCCGTTTCCGTCGTAACGAATGACGATAGAGTCCTTACCCATGGTCTCGGCGGGGAAGTTGCCGTCGCCGATCACGAGGCGGTCGGAGTGACCCATTGAGGAGAGAATTTTCAAAAGCTCGGGGGAGAGAAGAGAGGGAATACCTTTTAACATAATAAGCCTCCGATTTTAATATTTTTACCTCTTTCAGTATGCCATATTTTTCTCTTTTTGTCAACCGTTTTATGAAAAAAGAAAAGGGGGTAAAAAAGTTAAAGAAAAATCCCTTTTCCTCTTGCAAAGAGGGAAAAAAGTGCTATAATGGGGGTGGCAAGCGCGAAAGCCGAAGCGAACTAAGAAGGGGGCTACTATGGTAAGCTCAAAAAAGGATTTTACCCAAGGCAAGCTGTTTTGGCCGATATTTTTATACACGCTTCCGATTATTGCCACGGGTGTTTTACAGCTTCTTTACAATATGGCGGACCAAGTGGTCGTCGGGCGCTTCTCGGGCGATGCGAACGCGCTTGGCGCGGTGGGCTCTTCTGCGGCGCTGACCTCGCTTTTCGTCAATCTTTTCCTTGGCATTACGGCGGGCACGAGCGTGACCGTTGCGCAAATGCTCGGCGCCAAAAAGTATAAGGACGCGGAAAAGGCGGTGCATACCTCCATCACCTTCGGTGCTTTTCTCGGCGTTGGTCTTGGCGCTCTTGCTTTTGCTCTGGCAAAGCCGCTTCTCCTTCTTCTCGGCACCAAGGAGGAGCTTTTATCTCTTGCCACGAGCTACGTGCGCATTATTGCCTGCGGTATGCCGTTTTCCTCGCTTTACAACTTCGGCGCGGCGATCCTTCGCTCTGCGGGCGACTCCAAAACGCCGCTCGGTATTCTTTCGGTGACAGGCATTCTCAACGTGGCGCTGAACCTCGTTTTCGTTATCGGCTTTGGTATGAGCGTAGAAGGCGTTGCCCTGGCGACCGTGATCGCGCACGTTGCATCTGCCGCTTGGGTCATTACTCTTCTAAGCAAAAGAAACGAGCTTTACCGTCTTTCCTTCAAAAAATTAAAAATACACGGTGCCTCTTTAAGACGCATTTTGCGCATCGGTATTCCCTCGGCGGTGCAGAGCGCGCTTTTCTCCATCTCGAATATGATCATTCAAAGCGCCGTTAACACCTTCTCTACCGAGGAGATCTCGGGCTTTACTGCGGCGGGCACGATCGAGGGCTTTACCTACATTTCAATGAACAGCTTTTATCAAGCCTCGGTGACCTTCGCGGGTCAGAACTACGGCGCAAAGAAAAGAAGGCGCCTGTCGCGCGTTTTGCTCTACACGATCCTTCAGGTGACGGTGGTGGGGCTCCTTATCGGCTGGTTGGAGATCTTCTTTGCCGAGCCGCTTTCCACCATTTTCGTGGACACCTCCCTTCCCGAGGCACCTCTGATCGTCGCCGCGTCCGTGGAAAAAATAAAGATCATTTTGTGCTGTTACTTCCTTTGTGGCATTATGGAGGTTATGGCGGGATACCTTCGCGGTATCGGTTATTCCATTGCTCCGATGCTTTGCAGCGTTTTTGGTAGCTGCGGCATCCGCGCGGCTTGGGTCTTTCTTGTGTTCCCCCATCTTGCGCATACCACCCTTTCGCTTTACGTGGTCTATATCGTTTCGTGGCTGGCGGTCGATCTGATGCACGCGGTAACCATCCTCTGCGCCAACCGAAAAATCAAAAAGAGCCACCTTTTGGACGAGGTGGAGTGAAAGAAAATCCCGAGAGAGCGGAAGGCTCTCTCGGGCTCCTTTTATTTTGCGTTTTTGAGTTTTTCCTTGCGGAACTGCAGCTCGTAGAGCCCGTAGTAGCTTCCGCGAAGGGCGAGCAGGTCGCTGTGACTGCCCGACTCAATGATCCTTCCACCGTTTAAGACGTAGATACGGTCGGCGTGCTGTATGGTGGAAAGTCGGTGGGCGACCATGATCATCGTGCCGACGTTCATCATCTTTTGGAGCGAGTCCTGAATTAAAAGCTCGGTTTCGGTGTCGATGTTGGCGGTTGCCTCGTCAAGCACCATCACGGAGGGCTTGTGAAGCACGGTTCTGGCGAAGGAAAGAAGCTGTCTTTCTCCCGCGGAGAAGTTGTTTCCGCGCTCTCGGACCTCCTCGTCAAGTCCGTGGGGAAGTCGGGAAATCACGCGGTCGGCGTTGACGTAGCGGCAGGCGGCGGTGATCTCCTCTTCGGTGAAGCTCTCTTCGCCAAGCGTGACGTTCGAGCGCACCGTTCCCGCGAAGAGAAAGACGTCTTGGAGCATGCAGCCGAAGTGTCGGCGGAGCGAGGAAAGCTTGATCCGTTTGACGTTGATGCCGTCGACGAGGATCTCGCCGCGCTGGATTTCGTAGTTGCGGGTGAGCAGCGAAAGAATGGTGCTTTTGCCCGAGCCCGTTGCACCCACGAGCGCAACCGTCTCTTGGGGAGCTATGTGGAAGGAAACGTCCTTTAAGACCCAATCCTCCCCCTTATATGCAAAGAAAACGTTACGAAATTCGATCTCTCCGCGAATTTCGGGAAGCTCGATGGCGTCCTCGTCGTCCTTGACGGTAAGCTTGTAATCAAAGACGGTGAAGATCTTTTCCGCCGAGGCGAAGGCAGACTGAAGGAAGTTGAACTGCTCGGCGAGGCTTTGAATGGGGTTGAAGAACTTGGAGATATAAAGGTAGAAGGAAACGATGATGTCACCCGTGACCGCAAGGCCGAGCAGCGTGCCGCCGTCAAGATACCCCTTGCCGCCGACGTAGAAGAGGGCAAGCACGGACATGACGAACAGCATATACACGATGGGACGGAACACGCTGAAAACGAAGATCTGGCGGTGCTTATCTTTGCCGAGCGCGGCGTTGCGCTTGGCGAAGGCGGCGAGCTTCTCGTCCTCCTTGCCGAAGGCTTGCGTGACCTTCATACCCGAGAGGTTTTCCGAAAGGAAGGCGTTGATCTCGGTGGTGCCGTTTTTGACACGGCGGAAGGCGCGACGGGCAAACTTGCGGAAGATCAGGGTAAAGAGCAGGATAAAGGGAACGAAGGATAGCACCACGAGCGTCAGCGCGTAGTGAAGCGCGAGCATCGCACCGAGAATGGCGATAATGGAAAAGACGTTCTTCACGAGGTTCGCAAGAAGATTTGTGAACATCATGGAGATGGCGTTTGTATCGTTTGCCACGCGCGTGACGAGCGTGCCGACGTGGGTGTGGTGGTGGGTCTCGTGAGAGAGCGACTCGATATGAGCAAAGAGGTCCTCGCGCACGCCCGAGACGATGCGCTGCCCCGTTCTTTGCAGGATCAGGGCTTGGAAATAGCTTGCCACCATGGATACGGCGAGAATGCTCGCGTAGGTAAACACCATCGTAAGAAGCTCGCGCATCTCGAAGCTTTCTCCGATGAGGGCGGTGACCTTACCGATCAGAAGCGGCGAGAGGATGTCGTAAACGATGGAGACGAGAACGAGAAGAAAAACGGTGAAAAACTGCCATTTGTACGGCTTGGCGTAGGGAAAGAGGCGCTTTAAGATCTCGCTGTCCTTCATATGACGGTCAAAGCCGATGGCTTCCTTTTTGTCTTTCATAAAGACGTAGGCGAGGATAAAGACGGTGGATAAGGCACCGAGGATGCCGCCGATGACTAAAAGAGGATAGTAGTTATACATTTGCTTTTTCCTCCTCTAGCTTCTGAAGCTCTACCATATCGCGATAGAGGGACGAGGAGGTAAGAAGCTCCTCGTGCGTGCCGTAGGCGGCGACTTTTCCCTCGTCGAGAAGAAGAATTTTGTCAAGCTCGCGCACGGTGGAGATACGGTGGGCGATAAAGAGGGTGGTTTTGCCCTTTCGCTCCTCTTTTAGGTTTTCAAGAATGATCCGCTCGGTCTCGGTGTCAACGGCGGAGAGCGAGTCGTCAAGGATGAGGACGGGCGCGTCCTTCAAAATGGCGCGTGCGATGGAGATGCGCTGCTTTTGTCCGCCCGAAACGGTCACGCCGCGCTCGCCGAGCACCGTGTTATAGCCATCGGGGAAGGCGGAAATGTTGCCGTCCACGTCGGCAAGCACTGCCGCGCGGCGAATATCCTCTTCGCTGTGGCTTTTTCCCGAAAAGGCGATATTCTCGCCGATGGTCTCGCTGAAAAGGAAGTTATCCTGCGGCACGTACGCTATGGCGGCGCGCACCGAGGAAACGGTGAGGTCATTTACGTCCTCGCCGTCGATAAAGAGCGTTCCGTCCATTACGGGATAGGTGCGCAAAATAAGGTCGGCAAGCGTGGTCTTTCCCGAGCCCGTGCGTCCGATAACACCCACGCGCTCGCCTGCTTTTACAGTGAAGGAGACGTCCGAGAGTGCTTCGCGCTCACATTCGGGATAGCGGAAGGTGAGGCTTTGGAAGGAAATCTCGCCCTTCGCGTTTTGAAGCTCTCTTGCGCCTTCCTTGTCGGTAATATCGCTTTTAGCGTCGAGAAGCTCGCCGATGCGGGAGAGAGATGCCTTGCCACGCGATTGCATTTCGATCATTTGCGAGACCGCCATAACGGGCCAAATGATGGTGTTGAAATAGCCGATAAACTCCACAAGCTCGCCCGCGGAGAATACGCCCTCGTGAACGAGGTAGCCTCCGTAGCCGAGGATGATGCAGATGACCGATTCAACGAACAGCGTAACGAAGATATGTAAAAGGGTAGATGCCTTGGTGTGCGCGACGTTGGCGTCCTCATTCTTGCGGTTGAGGCGACGAAAGGCGAGAAGCTCTAAGGTCTCCTTGACGAACGCCTTGACGACGGCGATGCCCGAAAAGCTCTCCTGCGCGAAATCGGAGAGGGCGGAGAATGCCTCTTGGCGCTCAGCCCATTTTCTGCGCATATATTTTCCGACGACGGTGGCGATGACGAGAAGGAACACCATCGGGATAAGCGAAAGCAGAGTCAGGCGCAGGTCCATATTCCACATTTTGCGGATGGAGAGAATGAAAAGAAGCAGCGCGTCAAAGAACATCATAACGCCCGAGCCGAAGCAGTCCTGCACCGTTTCGATGTCGTTGGTGAAGAGCGACATTAAGGAGCCGACCTTGTTTTTGTGGTAGTAGCTGACGGGGAGCGTGCGCGCGTGGTCAAACATACGAAGGCGCAGATCGGTCTCCGCGCGGCGACCCGCACCGAAAAGGCAGATGCGCCAAAGAAATCTTCCCACAACGAGCGCAAGAATGATAAAAAGAAGCGGACGGCAGATGCGGTCGAGCAGGAAATCCATATTAAAGGGAATAAAGGTGCCGCCCTCGGTGATGCCGCCGTCGGCAATACCGTTGACGATCAGGCGGTAAAGCTCGGGGATCCTTAGCTGGAAAACGTCTACCAAAAGCAGCGAAAGCACGCCGAGGATCAGCATAGGAAGATATTTTAGATAATATCGGTTAATGTGCTTACCGAAGAGCATAGATAGGCTCCTTTCAAAAGAATTCACTTCTTTATTGTATCGCGCGCTCGCGCGCGTGTCAATAGAAATCACAAAATCTTCACAAAACGCCCTTGCTTTTTCTTGCTATTCTATGGTATAATACGATAATGGAGTATTCTCGCGCGGCGCGCCTTCCGAATATACTTTTAAAAGAAGTGCTTTGGGAGGTGCTTATGAAGCGAGATTTTAAATGCGGCGGCGGTGTTTCCGTTTTGGGACTTGGGCGCTCGGGCATGGCGGCGGTGGAGTATTTCGTCAAGAAGGGTGCCACGGTCTACGCCTTTGACGACGCGCAAAGAGAGATGCTCGGTGATAGGTGCGAGCGCTTGCGCGCGCTCGGCGTGCCGCTCCTTTCCTCCGCCGAGGAGCTTCGCGGCGACCTTGTTTTCCGCTCGCCCGCGATCCGACCCGACACGCCAAGGCTTTGCCGCGCCCGCTTGCGCGGCGCGACGGTGACGGGTGAGGCTGAGTATTTTGCCTATTTGTGCCCCGCGCCCGTGTTCGCGGTGACGGGGAGTGACGGAAAGACCACCACGTCCTCGTATCTTGCCGCGCTTCTTGCAAGCACGGGAAGGCGGGTGTATCTCGGCGGCAATATCGGCAGAAGCCTGCTTCCGTTTTTGGACGAGATCACGGAAAACGATCTTTGCGTTCTTGAGCTTTCCAGCTTTCAGCTGATGGATTTTGAGGCATCGGTCTTTGCAGGCGTTGTGACCAACCTTTCTCCGAATCACCTCAACTGGCATAAGGATATGACGGAATACGCACAAGCAAAGGCGCGGCTTCTTTCGTCTGCCACCCACAGGGTGATAAACAAAGCCGCTTTTCCCGATGCCGAGGGCGTGCGCTTTTCGGCGGACGGTGAGGCGGATTATACCGTGCGCGGCGGCGTTCTTTTTGGGCGCGGCGTGCCGCTTTGCAGGGAAAGCGACGTCTTTCTCCCCGGTCGGCACAATATAGAAAATCTCCTTGCCGCGTCGGCGGCGGCAGAGGGTTATATAGCACCGCACGCGGTGCGCGAGGTGGCAAGGCGCTTTTCCGGCGCGCCGCATCGCTTGGAGCCGCTTGGTGAGCGGCGCGGTGTTTTCTTCTACAACTCCTCGATCGACACCACCCCCTCGCGCACGGCGGCAAGCCTTGCGGCGCTTAGGGGAAGGCATAAAAGAATATTTCTTTTGCTCGGCGGCCGCACGAAGGGGGTACCCCTGTCTTCGCTTTTAGACGCCGTAAGCGAAAGCGGCGCGCGCCCCTACCTCTTCGGCGAGGCAAGAGATGAGATCGCCCGCGCGCTTGACGGCGGGGGCATTTCCTACACCGCCGCCGCCTCTATGGAGACCGCCGCGCGCCTCGCCTTTGCCGATGCGGAAAGGGGCGACGCTGTATTGCTTTCTCCCGCTTGCACCTCGTTTGACGCGTACGCCGATTTTGAGGCGCGCGGAGAGGCATTCCGTTACGTTGTAAAAAACATAATGTAAATAAATCTTTACAAAAGGAAGAGAAAATGGATTTCAAGGCACTCGTAAAAGAAGCGGAGGAAAAGCTCGCTCCGCATTTTAAGCGCATTGATGAGATCGCACAGGAAAACACCGAAAAGGTGCTTGCCGCCTTTGCCGACTTCCGCGTGGATGCGGGTATGTTCGCCTCCACCGACGGCTACGGCTACGACGACCGCGGCAGAGATACGCTGGATAAGATCTACGCGCGCGTTTTCGGAGCGGAAAGCGCCTTTGTGCGTCACAGCATCCTTTCGGGCACGCACGCGCTTACGATCGGTCTTTTCGGACTTCTTCGCCCGGGCGACACCCTGCTTGCCATCACGGGCAAGCCCTATGACACGCTCGACGAGGTTATCGGCATTTCGGGAGAAAAGGGCATCGGCACGCTTGCCGATTTCGGCGTAAAATACCGCGAGGTCGCTCTTCTTCCCGACGGGTCGCCCGACAAAAAGGAGATCGAGCGCGTCTTAAAAGAGGATAAGACGGTGCGCGTGGCGTTTATTCAGCGCTCCAAGGGCTATATGAACCGCCCGACGCTTTCGGTGGACGCGATCGGTGAGCTTGCCTCGCTCGTTCACGGCGTTTCGGACGCTTACGTGATGGTGGATAACTGCTACGGTGAGTTTGTGGAGGAGAAGGAGCCCTGCGCGGTCGGCGCGGACCTTATGGTCGGCTCGCTCATTAAAAATCCCGGCGGCGGCATGGCGGAAAGCGGCGGCTACCTTGCGGGAACGGAAAAGGCGGTCACTCTTTGCGGCTACCGCTTCTCCGCCCCGGGCGTGGGCTTGGAGATCGGTGCCTCGCTCGGCGCAAACAAGAGCATGTATAAGGGCTTCTTCTACGCGCCGCACACTGTGGCACAGGCGCTCAAAACGGCGCACCTTGCCGCCTACGTTTTTGAAAAAATGGGCTACGCTACCGCGCCTGCGTGGGACGAGCCTCGCTACGATATTATCCAAACCGTCTCCTGCGGAAGCGCGGAGGGGCTGATCGCCTTCTGCCGCGGTATTCAGTGGGGCTCCCCCGTGGACGCTTACGTAACGTGCGAGCCTTGGGCAATGCCGGGATACAGCGACCCCGTCATTATGGCGGCGGGCACCTTTACGCAGGGTGCATCCCTCGAGCTTTCGGCGGACGGACCGATCCGCGCCCCCTATACCGCCTTTTTCCAAGGCGGCTTGACCTATGAGTCGGGCAAGGTCGGCGTGCTTTCTGCCGCTCGCGCAATGCTCGCGCTTAAAACAAATAAGTAAATAAAAGTTTACAAAAGAGGATATTGAAATGAAAAAGATCTTATGTCTGCTCCTTGCGCTTCTGTCGGTTTTTGCCTTTGCCTCCTGCTCAGAGGATGACGGCACTCCCGACGGCTACAAGCTTGCCTCAAATGCCGAGGCTTGCAAATACTCCCTTTACGTTCCCGAAAACTGGGTAGCGAGCGACGGAGAGAGCAAGACCAACTTTACGCAAGCAACGGTATCGAACGCCGATAGCTGCAACATCAGCTTTTCTCCCGTGAACGATCTCGTTATGGGTGACGGGCTCGACGAGTTCTGGGCGAAGGAGGAGGCAAAGTATAAAGCTCTCTTCCCCGACTTTACGCTTTTAAGCGCAAAGGAGGTCGTTGCCTTTGGCGGCGCAAACGGCTACCGCTATATCTTTACGGCGAGCTTTGGTGGCACGGAATATAAGTTTATGCAGATCTTTGTGCCCAAAAGCGAGATCTTTACCGCAGAGCTTTACGCCTTCACCTATACCGCAAGGACCGAGATGGCGGCGGGCAAGGACGTTTCGCACTACGACGAGCATTTAGAGACGGTCAACCAAATTATTTCTTACTTCAAGTGGGATTAAAATGAAGGAAATTTATTTAGATAACAGCGCCACCACGCGCGTCTCGGAGGAGGCGCTCGCGGAGTATTGCCGCATTTCGCGCGAGCTGTACGGCAACCCCTCCTCGCGCCACCGCCTCGGCTTTTTGGCGGAGGGCGTTTTGACCGACGCACGACGGGCGCTTCTTTCTTCACTTGGCGCGCGCGACGGAAAAATTATCTTTACCTCGGGCGGCACGGAGGGCAACAATCTTGCCATTTTCGGCAGAGCGCACGCCAAAAGTCGATTTCAGGGCTGGCGCATCATCACCACCGAGGGCGAGCATTCCTCGGTCAGCCACACGCTTCGCTCTCTTGCCGACGAGGGCTTTGACGTGCAGACGGTACAAACGCGCGACGGCGTTTTCGATATGGAGGGCTTCCTTGCGCTTTTGACACCCAAGACCGCACTCGTTACGGTGATGGCGGTCAACAACGAGACGGGTGCGCTCTATCCGCTCAAAGCGATCAGCGACGCAGTGAAAAGGCTCGCCCCCGAGGCACTTTTCCACGTGGACGCCACGCAAAGCTTTCTTAAAGTGCCTTTTACGGTAAAAAGCATCGGCGCGGATCTCGTGACGGTCAGCTCGCACAAGATCGAGGGGCCTAAGGGCGTGGGCGCTCTTTGGGTGTCGGATGCGGTGATCAAGAATAAGGGTCTTGCGCCCCTCTTTATCGGCGGCGGACAGGAAATGGGGCTTCGCTCGGGTACGGAGAACGTGCCGGGCGCGGCGGCGTTTGCCAAGGCGGCGAGTCTCGGCTTCAAGGAATTTTCCTTGCGCTACGAGAAAATGAAAAAAACGCGCGAGTATCTTCTTTCGCGCCTTGCCGAGAGCGAGGTGCTTTCGGGTGCTGTGACCCCGAATATTCCTCTTGGGGAATGCGCGCCGCACATCGTTAGCCTGACGGTCGCGGGGCTCAAAAGTGAAACCGTTTTAAACGATCTTTCGGGACGCGGGATCTACGTTTCCTCGGGAAGCGCCTGCTCCTCGCACGACCGCGCGCTCTCCTCAGCACTTTTGGCGTTCGGTAAAACCGAGGACGAGGCGGACTCCACCGTTCGCGTCAGCCTTTCGTATCATAACACCGAGGAAGAGATCGACGCACTTTTGTCGGCGCTCTCGGAGATCGTATCCGTGCGTGCCAAAAAGCATTAAAGGAAGGGAAAACTATGGAAAGAGTATTTTCGGCGGCAGATATCCTTCTGCCCGATTTTGAAAAAACGGAGGGCTCTCGCTGGTCGGTCATCGCTTGCGATCAGTTTACCTCGGAGAATGAGTACTGGGAGGAAACCGAAAAGACCGTTGGCGACGCGCCTTCGGCGCTTCGCTTAATTCTTCCCGAGCTTTACCTCGGTAAAAACGACGGCGAGCGCATCGACGCCATCCATAAGGCAATGGATGACTATAAGAAAAACGTTCTTAAAGTACATAAGGACAGTATGATCTACCTTCGCCGCACCTGCCCGACGGGTAAGGTCAGAGAGGGTCTTATCGGCAAGATCGACCTTGAGGCGTACGACTATAACAAGGGGGCAACCACCCCCGTTCGCGCTACGGAGGGCACCGTGCTTTCGCGCATTCCCCCGCGCGTGAAGGTGCGCCGCGGCGCATCCTTGGAGCTTCCGCACGTGATGCTTCTCGTTGACGACGCGGAAAACCGCCTTTTCTCGCTTCTCGGCGAAAAGCGCGGCGAGAGAGCCTACGCCTTTCCCTTGATGCAGGGCGGCGGCGCGGTCGAGGGCTTCTTTGTGAATAACGAGGTGCAAGAGGCGGCGCTTTCGGTGCTGGACGGTCTTGGCGGACAGGACGGGCTGGTTTTCGCCGTGGGCGACGGTAACCACTCGCTCGCGAGCGCAAAGGCGTACTACGAGGAGATCAAGGCTTCGCTTGGCGAGGAAAAAGCGAAAAATCACCCCGCGCGCTATGCGCTTGCCGAGATCGTCAACATTCACAGCGAGGCGCTTGTGTTTGAGCCCATCTACCGCGTGGTATTCGGTGCAAATAAAGACGATCTTCTTTCGGAAATGAAGAAGTTTGCCGACGCTCAGGCAGGTGATATTCCCGCCCAGTCGGTGACTGTTGTATATCAGGAAAAAAGCGAAGAATGCAAAGAAGTGTTTGCATTTCCCGTTGGCGCGCATACCTTGACGGTGGGAACGCTTCAAATATTCCTTGACGAATACATTAAGAAAAACGAGGGCGTGGAGGTGGATTACATTCACGACGAGTCCTCGCTTCTTTCCCTCGCCTCCCGCGAGGGCGCGGTCGGCTTCCTCTTTGACGGCATGAAGAAGGAGGAGCTTTTCTCCGCCGTCGCGCACGACGGCGCGCTTCCGCGCAAGACCTTCTCGATGGGCGTGGCAAGAGAGAAGCGCTACTACCTTGAAGCAAGAGAGATCAGCCTGTGAAGATAGGAGAGACGAGCTTAAAGCACGGACTTTTCCTCGCGCCGCTTGCGGGATATACCGACTATGCAATGAGAACGGTATGCCGCGAAAAGGGCGCGGAGATGGTCGTCTCGGAGATGGTCTCCTCGCGCGCTCTTTGCTATCACGATGCCAAAACGCCCGCGCTTGCGCGCGTGGGCGAGGAGGAGCTTCCGATGGCGGTGCAGATCTTCGGGTGCGAGCCGTCCTTTATGAGTGAGGCGGCAAAAATGGTTGCCGAGGGGATGGACGGTGGCGCACGCCCCACCGCTATCGACATCAATATGGGCTGTCCCGTCAAAAAGATCGTTTCGGCGGGCGACGGGTCGGCATTGATGAAAAAGCCCTCGCTTGTCTACGAGATCGTTCGCGCCGTTGTGGGTGCGGTGTCGCTTCCCGTGACCGTAAAGATCCGCGCGGGCTGGGACGAGGGGCATAAAAACGCCGTGGAGGTTGCCCGTGCCGCCGAGGCGGGCGGTGCGTCGCTCATCACGGTGCACGGAAGAACGCGCTCTCAGCTGTATAGCGGAAAAGCCGATCTTGCCATCATTGGTGAGGTTAAATCGAGCGTATCCGTTCCCGTGATCGGAAACGGAGATATCCGCTCCGCCACCGACGCTCTTTTGATGAAAAGGGAAACGGGGTGCGACGGTGTAATGATCGGGCGCGGCGCGGTTGGCAATCCCTTTATCTTTGAGGAGATCGCCGCATTTTTCGAGGGCAGGGAATACGCTCCGCCCACCTTGGAGGAAAAGTTAAGCGTGGCACTGCGGCAAATACGCCTTGCGGCGACCGACAAGGGCGAGACCGTTGGCGTGCGCGAAACGCGAAAGCAGTTTTGCGAGTACCTGCGCGGCGTGCGCGGGGCGACGGCGATGCGACTTTCTCTTATGAAGGCGGAAAGCCTTAGCGAAATAGAAGCGCTGACCGAAAAATTTTTAAAGGAATCGGAGACGGAAAAATGAGCAAAAAGGGAAGAATGATCAATCTTGTAATCTGGGGACTTTTAACGGTGCTTTGGTCCTTTCTGGCAGCGACGAAGATCGGCGTGGAGGAAGAGACGGTCGTCCTTGTTCTCAACATTCTCGTTGCCGTCCTCTCGCTTGTCAATTTTGTGATCCATCTGGTATTCCTCGTCAAGAAGAAATGACGGGCAAAAATGAAAGGAGAAATAAATGTTTGGACAACTTTTAGGCAGTATGATTTGGCTTCTTGCGGGCGTTGGTGTGTTTATCGTCGGTATGAACTTTATGGGCGACGCACTGGAAAAGAGCGCGGGCAGAGGAATGAAGCAACTGCTTGGCAAGATCAGCAACAACCGCTTTTCGGGCGTGGGCATCGGTGCGGGCGTGACCGCCATTATCCAAAGCTCGTCTGCAACCTCGGTTATGGTCATAGGTCTTGTTAACGCCGGTGTTATGACGCTTATGCAGGCAACGCCGATCATTATGGGAGCGAACATCGGTACGACCGTTACGGGCGTTTTGGTGGCACTCAAAAATGATTACTTCAATATGCTGATGTACCTTCTCGCCTTTGCGGGCGTGATGATGGGCTTCTTCAAAAAGGAGAAGATCAAAATCCTCGGCAGTCTTTTCTCGGGTCTTGGACTGATATTCGTCGGTCTTAACGTGATGAGCAGCGAGCAAGCGTTCGGAAATCCTCTGGTAGAGGGAATGTTTACCGACATCTTCAGCGTCATTGACTTCCCGCTTCTTCTGATCCTTGTGGGTGTGATCTTCACGGCACTTATCCAAAGCTCCTCTGCCTCTACCGGTGTCGTTATCACGATGGTTGGTACGGGCGTTTTACCCTTGGAGCTTGCCCTCTTTATCGTGCTTGGCGCAAATATCGGTACCTGTGTGACGGCGCTTCTTGCCTCTATCGGTGCAAACGCCAACTCCAAGCGCGTGGCGTTTACGCACTTTGCTTTCAACCTTATCGGTACGATTCTTTTTACTGCGCTGATCTGGATATTCAAGGACAGTGCCGTTAGCCTTCTCGTTTCGCTTTTCCCCGGCAGCGACCCGATGTCGCTGCAAATGCGCGTTTCCGTTTTCCACGTTATCTTCAACGTTTCGACCACTTGCGTTCTTTTGCCCTTCGTTAAGCAGTTGGTACAGCTTTCTTGCATCGTTATCAAGGAAAAGAAGGCAGAAGAGGAGCATCTTGCTCTTAAATTTGTGGACGACCGCCTTTTATCGATGCCTCCCGTTGCGCTTATGCAGGTAAAGAAGGAGATGGACTATATGCTCTCTCTTGTTGAGGAGAATCTGAGCCTTTCCTTTGAGGCAATGGAGGAGCGTTCGCTCGCGCACAGTGCCGTTATCGTGAAAAACGAGGCGGTGATCGACTTTACAAACAGTGCCTTGACCAAGTTTTTAATTAAGCTCTCCTCGGGCGTAGACGAAAGCGGTGAGCGTGTGATAGGCTCGTATTTCCACGTGCTTAACGACCTTGAGCGCATCGGCGACCATGCGGAGAATTTCCACGAAATAGGCGAGGAGATGATCTCGAAGGAGATTCTGTTCTCCGAAAAGGCGAAGAGCGACATCACCAAGATGCGCCAAACGGTTATGCAGATGTTTACCATAGCCAAGGACGTCTTTGAAAACTTAAACAGGGAAGGACTTGGCGAGCTTGCGACGCTTGAAAACACCGTTGACGCTATGAAAAAGGAGCTTACCGCCAGCCATTTCGCACGTCTTGCCGAGGGCAACTGCAGCATGGACGTTAGCCCCTATTATTCCTCCACGGTCGGGGGACTTGAGCGTGTTGCCGATCACCTCGTTAACGTCGGTTACAGTATTGTTAACCCTATCGGTTCTCAAAAGGAAGGGTGAAAGAAAAAAGGAAGAGCGGATGCTCTTCCTTTTTTTAGTGGCAGGAGATGCACATGCCGAGTACGAACACAGTGTAGCATCTCCCACTCATCCGCCCCGCGCCCCAAAGGCGTGGGCGCGCTTTGCCTTGCAAAGTGTGGGCTGATGAGCTGAGCTTGATGAGAAGGGAGAAAAAAGAAATGCAAGGCACTTCTCAGTGACGAGAGAAAATTGAAATTTTCTCAGTGACGAAAAAACGCTGCGCGTTTTAGTGACGAGAGAAAAGCGA
>JAZOSE010000142.1:0-3706 GCA_045656965.1 Eubacteriales bacterium | reverse complement strand
TCACTAATCACTGAGGAAAGCGCCGCTTTCCTCTCGCCACTAAAACGCCTTGGCGTTTTTCGTCACTATTTATAGGCGCGGCGGACGTTGCCGAGGGAGCTTCCGCTTTGGAAGGCGCGAAGGACGTTTTTGATCTCCTTTACGCTTTCGGTGGTGAAGATATAATGCTGTCCTAACGGCGAAAGCTCATGAAGAACGCTCGGTTGGTCGCCAAGGTAGGTGGGCAGGCTATTAAAGACGAGCGCGCGGTGGCGGTGAGTGCGCAGGACGGGGAAGGACACGCCGCGGCGGTCGGTGAGGCTTGCCCTGCCGCAGGCGGAACAGCCGACGGTTTCCTTGACGAAGCAACGCTCGGTGAGCATCAGGGGGATTCTTCCGTAAACGATATAGCCGCCGCCGATGCGCGAGGCGCGCGCGGGGGAGAGCTCGGGAGAGAGAATCAGATGCTCTATACCGAGGGCGTAAAGGATTTTAGCACTCTCTCGGCTTGCGCAGTTGAGGCGGAAATCGCCCACGGGGATCAAGCCGTGCTTTTTGGCAAGGGCGATAGCACCGAGGCTTGACACAAGCGCGTAACGCGCGCCACGCGACTTTGCCTTATAAAGCATCGCCTCGACCTCATCCCCTTCGCTGTCGGGGATCACGGGGGGAAGAAGCACGCCGTTTGGCATATGCTCCTTTAAGTGCATACATTCCTCAAGCGGCAAAAACACCGCATCGAACGCGTCTTTTACGTCGGCTTCAAGGAAGGGGGCAAGGCGAAAGAAGGTGGCGGTTTTTAAGTGCGAGAGGGCGTTTTTTTCGGCGGGGAACACGGTGGGATGCACCGTGTTTTTCCTTTTGTGGGCGAGAAGGGCAGAAAGAAGCCTCTCCGTTGCCTCGCGCCTGCACGCATTTTGCGCGCCGACGGGCATAAAGAGCCCGTCCTCAAGAGAAAGCGAGAGGGAGGAAACGGCAAAGGGCGTGCCGCCCATTTTGGAGAGCTGCTTTGAAACGCCCTCGCTCGTCAAGGCGGCGCTTTGCGCCTTCGTCGGTGCATCGCCAAGGGCGGTGGCGGTGAGGGTCTCGCCGCTCTTTAAGGTCAAGGACAGAGTAAGGCGGGAGGGCTCGCCGAGTGCCAGATGCGCCTCGGCGTGAACGGGAAGCGGGTCGGGAGAAAAGATGCGCTCGGCGCTCTCGCGCGAGGCTTCCTTGTCGGCATCGGTGCGGATGCCTTGCATATTTCCGTCGATCTTCTTCGTGTAGTAGCCGTCGGAAAAGCCGCTTCGGGAGAAGGCGCGCTTTAAGCTTTCAGTCTCCGCATCGGTCGCGGCGCGGCGCTCGTCAAGCAGGCGGCGGTAAATTTTCGTGACGGTATACACGTAGTCGGGTGATTTCATTCTGCCCTCGATTTTGAGTGAGGCAACGCCCGACGCGATGAGGTCGGGGATATGGGCGGCAAGGCACATATCCTTTAAGGAGAGGGGATATTTCCCGTTTCCGTACGGGAGTCGGCAGGGCTGGGCGCATTCGCCGCGGTTGCCGCTTCTTCCGCCGACAAGCGAGGAGAAAAGGCATTGACCCGAGTGCGAAACGCACATCGCGCCGTGAATAAACACCTCGGTTTCGGCAAGCGACCCTTCGGTGACGGAGCGAATATCCTCTGCCGAAAGCTCGCGCGCGAGCACCACGCGCTCAAAGCCGAGAGAATAAAGCGCGTCGGCGGTGAGGGTGGAGTGGGCAAAGGCTTGCGTGGATGCGTGCAAGGGCACGTCGGGCAGCTCTTGAGACAGGAGCGACGCAAGACCGAGGTCGGCAACGATAAAGGCGTCGACACCGCGCTCGGCGGCATCTCTTGCGGTGGAAAGAAGCGAGGGAAGCTCGCTTTCAAAGGAGAGGGTGTTGAGTGTCAGATACACCTTCACGCCGCGCGCGTGCGCGTAAGCGGCGGCGAGGGCAAGCTCGTCAAGAGAAAAGTTGCGCGCGTTTACGCGTGCGTTGGTAGCACCGCCGCTAAGACCGAGGTAAACGGCGTCTGCTCCCGCCGCGACGGCGGCAAAAAGCGCCTCGGGGCTTCCCGCAGGGGCAAGCAGCTCGGGCAGGTCGTCTTTTCTTTTCATAGCCTTCTCCTTTCGCGTTTTTTTCATACTTTTTCACTCTATATCATAGCGTAAAACGGCGAAAAAGTAAAGTGCTTTCATAAAAATATTCTATAATAAAGATAAAAAGAAGGGTGGAAAGCCTTGACAGACGCTCAAAAGTATATTATAATAGCGTTGAATTTAACAACCGAGAAAAGCCGTGACGAAGACGGTCGGAAGTGAGGTAGCATACAGCGAGTCGGGTAGGGTGTGAGCCGATATGTGAAGCCTTCCGAGGATCCCTTCCGAGCTGCGCGCAGGAAAAAAGAGTATGGCGCGTCGGGCGCTCCCCGTCAGTGAGCAGCATATGGAAGTATGGAGCAGGTGGTTTCAAACGAAGGTTTGTCTTGTTTCAAAACGGCAAGCCCTTTTTTATTTTTCGATTAAAAACGCCGCGAAAGCGGTATGGAGGTATGTATGTTTAAAAAGGTTTCCCAAAATCTCGGCTTCAAGGAGCGCGAGAGAGAAACGCTTCAGTTCTGGAACGAGGAAAAGATCTTCGAAAAGAGCATCGACGCACGAGAGGGCTGTGAAAGCTTCACCTTCTTCGACGGTCCCCCGACCGCCAACGGCAAGCCTCATATCGGTCACGTGCTTACCCGCGTTATCAAGGATATGATCCCGCGCTATCGCACGATGAAGGGTCAGCGCGTGGACAGAAAGGCGGGCTGGGACACGCACGGTCTGCCCGTTGAGCTGGAGGTTGAGAAGCTTTTAGGTCTTGACGGCAAGGAGCAGATCGAGGCATACGGTCTTGACCCCTTTATCGGCAAGTGCAAGGAGAGCGTTTGGAAGTACAAGGGTATGTGGGAGGACTTTTCCGACCGCGTCGGCTTCTGGGCGGATATGAACGATCCTTACGTTACCTATCACGATTCGTTTATCGAGTCGGAGTGGTGGGCGTTAAGACAGATCTTTGATAAGGGTCTTCTTTATAAGGGCTTTAAGATCGTACCCTATTGCCCTCGCTGCGGCACGCCGCTTTCGAGCCACGAGGTTGCCCAAGGCTATAAGACGGTCAAGGAAAGAAGTGCCGTGGTGCGCTTCCGCGTTAAGGGTGAGGACGCATATTTCCTCGCTTGGACGACCACTCCCTGGACGCTTCCCTCGAACGTTGCCCTTTGCGTCAACCCCAAGGAGACCTACGCCAAGGTCAAGGCGGCGGACGGCTACGTTTACTATATGGCAAAGGCGCTGCTGGACAGCGTCCTCGGCGCACTTTCTAAGGACGGCGCGCCCGCTTATGAGATTTTAGAGGAGATGGACGGCGCCTCTCTTGAGGGCAAGGCGTACGAGCCTCTCTTTACCTGCACGGGTGCCGAGGCGGCTCGCCAGAGAAAGAAGGCACATTTCGTGACCGCCGACGGCTACGTTACGATGTCCGACGGTACGGGTATCGTTCATATCGCGCCCGCCTTCGGTGAGGACGACTCGCGCGTGGGCAGAAATTACGACCTGCCCTTCGTGCAGTTTGTAAACACCAAGGGCGAAATGAGCGAGGAAACGCCCTACGCGGGCACCTTCGTTAAGGCGGCAGATCCTCTTGTTCTGACCGATCTTGACAAGGAGGGCAAGCTCTTTGCCGC
>JAZOSE010000141.1:0-12158 GCA_045656965.1 Eubacteriales bacterium | reverse complement strand
AAACAGCAAAAGGAATTACTTCGAGTTGTATCTTCCGATGAATGTGGCATTATTGAAACATTCTTGAGTTTAAAGAGTGGCGGAAAGGTTGATTTTTATTTGATGTCTGAAGCATTATTTGCTTGGTCAAAGAAATGGATTGCCGAGAACGATTAACTCTTATCGATCATATAGTGGCGAGAAATTACGCACCTTTTTTGCGTTTTTACCTACGCTTACGCACCGTTTGTGCGGTTCTTCGCAAGAAAAAAGCCAAGTCGAAATTCGACTTGGCTTTTTTATAAAACTTATTCTTCCTTTTTTGCCTTTTTCTTCAATAAATTCGCAAATTTCGTAAAGTAAGGGAAGAAAAGCGGGCAAACACCGCCGGCGATGGCGAACATTAAGAAGTAGCGCACCGCGTCGGCAATATGGTGGCCGCCAAAGAGGGAAAGGAGCGGTGCCTTCAAAAGCGATTTGATCAGAATGACCAGACCCGCGCCAACGGCAAGCTTCAAGACCTGCGCTAAAAGCGGCGCTTTGGTTTCGTACTTATAAACGCGCACGTCAAGAAGATAAATAAGGATGAAGCCGACGAGTGAGCCGAGAAGTGTGTAGGCGTTCTTGACGGCGCTTTCATAGTTGTGCGCGTCAACACCGTCGAAATTGCCAAGCTCCACGTAGAAGATAAAGGCAACCGAGAGTGCGAGGAGACACAAAAGCAGGTAGACAAGGCGGTAGGGATGCTCGTCAAGCGTTTTAAAGAAGGGGTGAAGCGCAAAAATGAGTGCAAGCGCGAAAAGAATACTCACGCCAACGTCGAGCGGGGTATGTACGCCAAGATACATACGGGAGAAGGGAACGAGCACGCAAAGCGCAATACATAGAATGCGAAGCCACCTTCTTTTTTCGTACCTTGCCACCGCACCGTAGGAGCCAACGGCAGTTTGCGTGTGACCGCTCGGGAAGGAATATCCCGTTGCCGCCTCTTTGGTGCCCTCCACAACAGTGAAGGACGGATCCTTGACCCACGGGCGCGGCACGCGGCAAAGAATTTTCATAAATTGGTTGAAAAGAAGACCGAAGAAGCCAACGGTCAAAAGGTAATAGCCCTCTTTCTTGTCAATGCACCAAAGAAAGAGCAGGGCAAGGACGATAAAAATCGCTTCCTCGCCGAAGCGGGTGACGGTAGACATCAAAAAGTCGCCCACGCCCGTGCGGATGCCTTCAAGCAGGTAAAGAAAAGACATAGCGTTCTCCTTATAAAAGATATATCAGTTGTCCTTATGGGCAAAGCTTTGCCAATTTTCGCGCAGCTCTCGCGCGATCTCCTCAGGCAGAAGCTCTGAGGGGTCGCCGCCCTCAATGAGAAGTGCGCGCACACGGCGAGAGGAGACGTCTTTAAGAGCCTCACTTGCCTCGTAAAAAACGGTTTTTACGCCACTGTGCTCAAAATTGTAATCCGCCATAGGCGCCTCGTAGGCGGCGTCCTTTTCATCGCGCACACCGCGCACGATAGCGTCTGCTTGTATCCTTTTCGCGTAATCGGCAACGTATCCTGTCGAAAAATCCGTTCTCACGTTGGGGAATTTCTCGCACACCGCAGAAAGAAGCGCGCGGCGGTATTCCATCGGGAAAAAGCCTTTTTTCTCGTGGCTGGCAAAAACCACGGCGTAAACCTTTTCGTACTCCTCAGCGGCGCGACGGATCACAGCCTCGTGTCCCTTCGTTACGGGGTCGAAGCTTCCTGTGACAAGGGCAATGCCCTTTTTCGCTTTCATCTTACGCCTCCACGGGGTCGGCAGAAAGAAGGCGAAGGATGGTGATATAGGTGCGACCGTATTTTTTATGCTTGACGAGCTCAAATCGTGCTTTTACGTCCTTTCGTCCCTCAAAAACATCCTCTTCCTCGCTCTCGGCAATAAAAAGCGCGCCGCCGTTTGCCAGCTCCGCCTTTAAGATGCGCTCAATAGCGTCCCCCGCACAGCGCTCGGCGTAGGGCGGGTCTATAAAGACAATGTCAAAGCTGTCGCGTCCTGCCGCCTTGCGAATATAGTTGCGGTAGTCACTCACAAGAAAATGCGAGCATTCGAAAAAGCCCGTTTTCTTGGCGTTGTCCTTCACTATCGCCATTGCCTCGGCAGAGGCATCGATAAAGGTCGCGCGCGAAGCACCGCGCGAGAGTGCCTCTAAGCCCATCTGACCGCTTCCCGCAAACAGATCGAGAAAGCTTCTGCCCTCTATTTCAAACTGTATCGCGGAGAAAACAGCCTCCTTGACCTTCTCGGCGGTGGGACGCGTGGCATCGCCCTCAAGTGTTTTTAAAGCCTTTCCGCGTGCTGTACCCGTAATAATTCTCATTTATCCGATTCCTTTCGGCTTTTTGTAAACTAAAGTTAGATTTATTCGGCTTCCTTCGTGTGATAGTGCGCATAGACCGCCTCGGCGGCAGGCTTCGTCATGCCGTGAACGGCAGAAAGCTCCTCAACGCTTGCCTCCTTGATGCGCCGCATATTGCCAAAGTAGGAAAGAAGGAGCTTGGCTCTTTCCTTGCCTATGCCTGAAATTGACTCCAGCGTAGATTTTTTTAAGCTCTTTCCCTTGGCACCCATCGTGCGCGAAACGGCGTAGCGGTGGACCTCCTCTTGCAGCTTGTAAAGAAACACGAAAACCGATTGCTCCTTGGCAATGCCGATCTCGTTTTTGTCATCGCAAAGGGCTCGCGTTTTGTGGTAGTCGTCCTTTACCATGCCGAAAACGGGGATAGAAAGCCCCGCCTCCTCCAAGACTCCAAGCACCGTGGAAACGTGGGTGCGTCCGCCGTCGAGAAGAATCAGGTCGGGAAGCTTCCCAAAGCCCTCGTCATCCTTGTGAGCAAAGCGCCGCGAGAGTGCCTCGCGCATCGCGCCGTAGTCGTCCTTTTCCACGCTTTCCACGCTGAAGGTGCGATATTCGTTCTTGCGAAGGCGACCGTCCTCATAAACGATCATGCCCGCCCGCGTGAACTCCGCGCCGATATTGGAAATATCGTATACCTCAATGCGTTCGGGAAGCACCTCAAGAGAAAGAAGGGAAGCGAGCGAAACGAGCGTATCCTCCTCGCGCATCGCGCCTTCCTTGTATTTTGCGGCGCACTCCTCGGCGTTCTTTTTTGCCATTAAGCAAATGTCGTGCTTACTTCCTCGCTTCGGAACAGACACGGGAATTCTTCGCCCCTGCCTTTCGCTCAAATAGTCGGAAAGCGCCGAAACGCTCTCCTCCTCAGGGGAAAAGGCGAGAAGAACGGATGCGGGAACGTCGCCCCGTTCGGTATAAAAGGCGGAAATAAACTCCGCTCCCGACTCCTCGGAAAGGATTTCCGACGGGGGAAAGGCAAACTCGTTTTTACCAATGAGGCGACCGTGCCGCACCGATAAAACGGAAATAGCGCCCGAAGCGTCGTCACAGTAAAGAGCCCACGCGTCGAACGACGCGCTTGGCTCGCAAAGCACCTTTTGCGTTTCACCAAGGCGGGAAAGCGCAGAAATGGCATCGCGTATTCTTGCCGCCGCCTCATATTCCTCGCGCTCAGCGGCAAGAGCCATCTCCTCTTTTAAAAGCTCCGCCGTCTTTCGTACGTCGCCGCCCAAAACGCGCTCCGCACCCTTTACGGCAAGCATAAACTCCTTTGCCGAGATCTCGCCCGTGCAGGGGGCGATGCAGCGGTTCATCTGCTTATAAATGCAGGGTCGCCCCTTGCCGATGTCCTCCGGGAAACGACGGCGGCAGGTAGGAAGCGAAAAAATGCGCCTGACGGTGTCAAGGTTGGTATAAGCATCTTTCGTGCCCGAGTAGGGACCGAAATATTTTCCCCCGTCGTCGCGCCTCTCTCTCGTGACCGAGAGGGAAGGATATTTTCCCGCTGAGATTTTGATATAGGGGTAGCTCTTTGCGTCCTTCAGCTTGATGTTGTAGCGAGGGGAGTGTTTTTTGATCAGCGTGTTTTCAAGACCGAGGGCCTCGATCTCGCTGTCGCAAACGATATAATCAAAATCGTCCACAGAGGCAACCATGCGTGCCGTTTTCACGCTATGCTCGTTCCCTGTAAAATAGGTGAGCACGCGCGAGCGAAGGTGGCGCGATTTGCCAACGTAAATTATGGTGCCATCCTTATTCTTCATCAAATAAACGCCCGCTGAAAGCGGAAGCCTTGATGCCTTGTCGCGCAAAAGCTCAATTTTTGATCTATCCATATCGGAATAAAAAGGGCGGCAAGCCCAAGTGCGCCTGCCGCCAACCCTTCATAAATTCTCTATAACCGCGCTTATGCGTCGCAGCCGCTGTCGATCAGCTCGGCAAGCCCTGCGAGAGCCTCGTCCTCATCCGCACCGTCGGCAATCAAGGTGATCTCTGCGCCCTTTACGATGCCGAGAGAGAGGACACCAAGCAGGCTCTTGGCGTTAACTCTGCGATCGCCCTTTTCTACCCAAAGAGTGCTTTTGTAGCTGTTTGCCTTCTGGATGAAAAAGGTGGCAGGTCTTGCATGAAGCCCAACGCTATTCAAAATAGTCACGTTACGAGATTTCATTATCATTAACTCCTCTGGTGAAGATAGGATTTCCAAAAGATAAAATATTTGTAAATACAGTATAGCAAAACAATTTTGCAAAATCAAGGGGGTTTTCAAAAAAAGTTTCGGTAAATGCTACTTTTTTACAGTTTTTTGCCCGTTTTTCACCACTTTTACCGCGAGAATCTCGCATTCTCCGTGAAAAACGGAAGAGGAAAGCAAAACACGCTTGCCGGGGGAAAGAAAGGCGTCGGCGGCATAGGGAAGCCCGTCCTTCACCGATACCTCGGTCTCGATCTCGAAAAAAACGTCACTCGTAAGGCGAGAGGGAAAGCGCACGGGTACGCCGCCTTCCTCCCTCGTCACGGTGCTTGCCCGTACAGAAAGGGAAAGAATGCGACAGGGTGCACCGTCCACCGTGGCGCTTTCTTCCTCGCAGCTTAACGACTCCGCCAGCGCGTTGTCGCAAAAGCGCGCGCAAAGCGTAACTGTGGCAAGCGAGGGCGTTTGCGCCTTTCCTCTAAAAATAAGGCCGCCAAAAAGCGAAAGAAGGAACACCGAAAGAAGAAGGAGCAAAAAGCTTCGCCGCCTCATAGTGCCGCCTCCGTGCCTTTTGAAAGGCAAATGCCCTCACAAACGCACGGCATATGAAGAAAGACGCGCTTTCCCGGCAGAGGTGAGAGCGTACCGAAGGTAAGGCGATCGCCCTTTTTCGTTGCCTCACCGCGTACAAGAACGGTTAAGCGCATATGAGAGTCCTTTGTGAAAATGCCCGCGCTCCCCTCGCCAAGCGCGGGAGCGGCGGTGACGGAGGCGATCTTACCGCATTTCCCCTTTCCTACACCGTCAAGAAGCTCGCCCTCGGGCAAAAAGCAGTCCGCGTATTCCGTGGGAACGGTCAAAAGAAGGGTATATTCTCCGAAAACACGCTCGCCCTTGGGTCTAAAAAGCACAAGTAAAAGACCGAGCGCAAGCAAAACACATATGAAAATATCGACAAAAGCAAACTTTAGCTTACATTTATAAGTGACCAAAGCAAAACTCCGATCTGACCGCTATAAAGCGGATCGTCAAATATTCCGTAAAAAAGAAGCGAGAGAAGCGCCGCACGCACGGCAGGACTTTTGTTGTTCTTGAAACGGTAAAAAGCAAGCGCAAGAAACAGAATAAGCCCCAAAAGCCCCTCTGCCACAAGAATGTGAAGATATAGCGAATGGGTATGCTCGATCTTCTCAAGCCCCGCCGCCATTACGGGAGAAAGAAGCGAAAGAAGAGCCCCCTTTCCCTCACCCACGCCAAAAAGAAGAGAGGAGATGGGAAGCGAAAAAACGCTTTTCCAAAGCGAAAAGCGGTAGGCCATAGAGCTGTCGGGAGAAAAAACCGACAACACCCTTTGCAAAACGGGAAGAAAAAACGGAGCAAAGGAAAAAAGCCGTTCCCCTTTTTTTAGAGTCACTTGCCAAAGGTAAAAGCAAAGCCCGAAAAACGCCCCCAGCCACGCGCCACGCGAAAAGGTCAAAAGAAGCCCCGAAAGCGAAAGCGAAAGGGAAAGGGCATACACCGACCAGCCACCCCTTTTGAGCGTGGATAAAAGACAGTCCAGCGCGAAAACGGCGGAAAGCGCCAAAAACACGCCCAGAAGGTTGGGGTTTTTAAACGGACCGCCCACGCGTAAAAGCACGCCAAAGCGCTCCTCATCCGACCATAGTGCAAGCGCGCGCCCCAAAGTGCGCTCCAAAATCGCCATGCCGCCGAAAGCGCCGCCCGAAATCGCGAGCGCTCGAAAAAACGCCTCTTTAAAATGGGGGTATAGATAGGGCAATAGTCCCGAAAGCATCAAAACGGAAGAGAGAACGGTCTCCCTCGCCGCTCCTTTACATACGCCCGAAAAAACGGTGGCGAAAAACAGTAAATACAGGCGAAAGCCTACGCTATCCTTAAACAACGCACCCCTACGCCTTATGCCGATATAAGCAAAAAGAAGCACCGTCGCCGCGAGAGTGAGCCTTGTGTGAGAGGATAAGGAAAAAAGAGGCAAGAAAAGGATAAAAAAAGCAAGCAGGAGAGAAAAAACACAGTCCTGCTTGCTGAAAAGTAAAGTATGATTGTCAATAAATGAGGTTTTATTTGTGGAAAAGAAACGCATTTTGTCTCCCTTCGGGATCAAACGTTTTCCTTCGGCGTTTTCTTTTTTCTTGGCTTCTTTACCTTTGGGGGGTGGGCAAGAAGATACGCCTCGTATAGCTCGGGGCGGCGCTCCTTGGTGATGGCGAGCGCCTCCGCTTGGCGCCACTCTTCGATTTTCGCGTGATGACCCGACAAAAGCACCTCGGGCACACGCGCACCGTGAAACTCTACGGGACGGGTATATTGCGGGTATTCGAGAAGCCCGCCCGCAATGCTCTCGTTTTCAAAGCATTCGGGAGAGGAAAGCACGCCGTCGAGCATTCTTGACACCGAGTCCACCAAAATGCAAGCGGGTAGCTCGCCGCCTGTAAGCACGTAGTCCCCGATGGAGATCTCCTCGTCGACGATCTCGTCCAGCACGCGCTGGTCAACGCCCTCGTAGTGACCGCAAAGGATCACAAGGCGGTCATAGGCACAAAGCCGCGAAGCGTGCGCTTGCGTAAGCACCGTTCCCTTGGGCGACATATAGATCACGCGCACGCGCTCGCCCTCGGCAAAATCCTTTTGAATGGATGCATAGCAGTTATAGATCGGCGGTGCCGCCATCACCATACCCATGCCGCCGCCGAAGGGGGTGTCGTCAACGTTTCGGTGCTTGTTTTCCGAAAAGTCGCGGATATTGTGACAGTGAACGGAGATAAGTCCGCCCCTTCTCGCCCTTCCGATGATGCTTTCCGATAGCACCGTTTCCACCATGTCGGGAAACAGGGTCATAATGTCAAACTTCATAAGGCTCTCCCTTTATTCGTCAAAAAAGCCTTCAATAGGCTTAATATATACGCCCGTTTCCGTGTCAACGTGCGAAAGAAATTCCTTTACGGCGGGGAAAAGCACCTCGGCGCCCGACGGCGTTTTTACGGTATACATATCCCCTGAGGGCATCGCGTCCACCGAAAGCACGGTGCCATAGCATTTTCCGCTTTCGGCATCGATCACGGGCAGCCCGATGAGATCCGCCACAAAATACGCGCCCTCCTTTAAGGGAATATCCTCGCGCAAGGCGTATACTGTTTTTTCTCTGTACAGCACCGCGTCCTCCAAGGTGTCGATTCCCTCAAGTGAAGCCAGCACGAATCCCTTTGCGACCGAGGCAGAGCGCACCTTACGCTCTGTGTAGTTTCCGTTCGCCGTTTTTAAAAAAACGCGGGATAGGCAGGATAACACCTTGGGCGAGTCGCAATACGACTCAAGCTTCAAAACACCCTTAACGCCGTGCGTGTTGATAATTTTTCCGCATTCAAGGTAAGGCTTTTTCATATTCCTATTGTAGCACAAAGCTTTTAAAAATGCAACCGCTTTTTGTAAAGAGAAAGAATAAGTGCCTCCGCTTTTTCGGCGCTTTCCCTCTCGGTGGGGAGCGCCCTCGCACGTGAAAGCGCTATGGCGCGATAGCGTGCCACGGCTTCTCTGTCAGCGAGCGAAAGAAAAAGAGATGCGAGCGCGTGTGCGTCGCCTGCGGGAAAAAGCATACCGCCCGCGCCCACACGAGCGCGATTGCCCTCAATATCCGAGGCAAACGTCGGGGAGGCGGCGCACATTCCCTCTGCTAAGGAAAGAGACGCCGTTTCGCTCTCATAAGAGCACGAAATATGCGCGTCGACGGCGTGATAAAAGGGAAGGGTGTCCGAAAAAAATCCTAAAAAATGCACCCTCTCTTCGATGTCGAGCGCAGCGGCAAGAGAGGACAGGCGCTTCTTTTCCTCTCCCTCACCCAGAAACCAAAGGGATAGAGAGGGCAGGTGCACAAGCGCCTCCTTTAAAGCATATATCGCCGTTTCGTGCCCCTTTACACGCGCGAGCCGCCCCGAAAGACCCACGGCAACATCGCCTTGCGGCACCCCCAAAAGCACGCGCGCCCTTTGCCTTTCTTTCTCGCTTGGTACGCGTATGGGCGGCGCACCGTTTTCTATCACCGTAATTTCCCTCTCGGGAATACCGAGCGATAAAAGGTGCGCCCTCGCGTTTTCCGAAACGGCGAGCGTGTGATGGGTCAAGGCGCGGTAAAGGCGCGGAAAGCGAAAACCGCCCACCGCGCAGTGCTTGACAGCCAAAAGAAGCGGCACACCAAGCGCCCGTCCCGCCGCACGCGCCGAAAGCGAGGCGTGCGAGACGAGAACATCGCAAGGGCTTTCTTTTAAATATCGGTAAAAGGAAAGAAACGAGGAAAAAGAAAACGAGGTGTCCTCCACCCCGTTTAATTCTGTAACGCCAATTCCCCTATCCCGTAAATACGGTGCCAGCTCGCTTCCCTTGGGAAGAAGCACCCGATAGGAGAAAAAACGGCTTTTTGCGTGGGAAAGCAGAGAAGAAAGCACTTTTCCTCCGCCACCCACGTTTTTATCTGTGATAACGTGATAAATGCGAGGCATACCTCTATTTTGCGCGTTTTTTCTTAAAGTAATCTGTCAAAATCTGTCTGCACTCCTCGGCAAGAACACCACCCGTCACGTCGGGGCGGTGATTAAGCGCGAAGTCGTTTAAATTGAGTAGACTGCCAAAGGCGCCGAAGCGAAGGTCGTGCGCTCCGAACACCACGCGCTCAACGCGCGCATTCACGATTGCTCCCGCGCACATTACGCAGGGCTCAAGCGTCACGTACAGCGTGGAGTCGGGAAGGCGCCAGCCGCCAAGGCTTTGACACGCCTCCTCAATCGCGGAGATCTCGGCGTGCCGCGTGGCAAGGCGAAGCGTTTCGCGCTCGTTTTTTGCTCTGCCGACGATCTTGCCGCGCGCTACCAAAACGGCACCCACGGGCACCTCGTCGAGCGCCTCCGCCTCCTTCGCGAGAGAAAGCGCCTCGCGCATATAGTATATATCCTTTTCTTCCTGTGTCAAGCTCGTAATATCCACGAAAATCTCCTTAAAAATATAATACCACTTGCACTATTTGCTTCTTTGTGGTATAGTAGTATTGTTAAAGACGGTCCGAGGGAAACGCGATGCCGTTTTCGCGCCGCACCTCATCCATAATGAAAAGCGTGTCGCGCGAGACGTCGCTCACGTTTTGCATATCGTGCGCCGAGACGAACGTGCAAAAAGCATCGATCTCGTAAAACATATTGTCGGGTGCGCCGTGCGCATCAAGTGCAAGCACGCGTTCTTCCTCGCCGCGCATTTTTACCGTCACCCTTCTCGGCTCGGAAATGCGGTCAATGGTGATAGCGCCCTTCTCCCCGATAATAAAGGAAGGGGTCGCCGAGTCGCACACCTTGGAATAATTGACCGAAGCGGTGAAGCCATCGTAGGAGAGAAGAACGGTTCCTCCGCCCTCAAAGCCGTTTGAAAGAAGGAAGCTTTGGCTTTTCACCGTGTGCGGCTTTCCGAAAAGCCTTGCCGCCACGGATACGGGATACACACCGATATCTAAAAGCGCGGCATTCGAAAGCGCGGGGTTGAAGGCGTTTAGCACAGTTCCCGAAAGAAAAGCATCGTATCTTCCCGAATACTGACAGTAGTCGAAAAGCACCGAGCGAATGCTTCCGAGAGAGGGAAGAAGAGAAGCGATCTTTTCCCACGCCGTATCAAAGGTCGGTCGCATAGCCTCCAAAAGAACAAGCCCCATCTCTTTGGCTACCGACAGCATCTGCACAAACTCGCGAAGCGAGGGGGCGATGGGCTTTTCGCAAAGCACGTGCTTGCCCGCCTTCAAGGCGCAAGTGGACTGCTCCTTGTGAAGAAAGTTCGGAGAGGCGATATACACCGCGTCAAACTCGTCCGAGGCGAAAAACTCATCAAGCGAGGTGTAGACTGCGCCGATGCCGTGCTTTTCGGCAAACGCCACACCCGTCTCTTTTTTGCGAGAATACACCGCCGTCGCCCTAGCCTTGGTAAAGGGCAGAGCCGCGAGAAATCTATCACTGATATAATTTGTGCCGATCACACCAAAGCGCATAATCCACCTCATAGCCTTTTATATATACAGTTTAACACATCCGACGCGCTTTTGCAAGTCGGGAAAGGATTTTTTTATGAACTACCGCATCGAACACGATTCTATGGGAGAGGTTCGCGTCCCCGCTGACCGTCTTTACGGCGCGCAGACTGAAAGAAGCCGTGAGAATTTTCCCATCGGTAAAAACGAGGAGCCGATGCCCCGTGAGATCATTCACGCCTTTTCTCTTTTAAAGGCGGCTTGTGCCGAGGCAAACGCCGCGCTTTTGCCCGAAAGAATGACCGAGGAAAAGAAAAACGCCATCCTCGCTGCCTGCCGCGAAATTGAAGAGGGCAAGCTTTCGGAGCATTTTCCCCTTGTCGTTTGGCAAACGGGAAGCGGCACGCAAAGCAATATGAACGTCAATGAGGTCATCGCAGGCTACGCGCGCGAAAGCTTAGGCGTTAAGCTTCATCCTAACGACGACGTCAATATGAGCCAATCCTCCAACGATACCTTCCCAAGCGCTATGTATATCGCCGCTACCCTCGCCATCGGCGAGCGCGTCATTCCTGCGGCAGAGCGTCTTGCACACGCGTTTGCGGTGCTGGAAAGGGATAACGAGGGCATCGTCAAGTGCGGAAGAACGCACCTAGAGGACGCAACGCCCATCGCCTTCTCCCAGGAGATCTCGGGATGGAGATACGGCATTGAGAAGGACATCGAGGCACTAAAAGCCGCTCTTTCCCCTCTTTGCGAGCTTGCCATCGGTGGCACCGCCGTCGGCACGGGGCTGAATGCGCCGAAGGGCTTCGGTGACAAGGTCGCCGCCCTCTTGAAGGAAAAAACGGGCTATCCCTTCGTAAGTGCCGAAAACAAATTCTATGCATTAAGCGGCAAAAACGCCACCGTCCTTGCCCACGGAGCGCTCAAAGCCCTTGCCGCCGACCTTATGAAGATCGCAAACGATATCCGTTGGCTTGCGTCGGGTCCCCGCACGGGTCTTGGCGAAATTCTGATCCCCGAAAACGAGCCGGGCTCGTCCATTATGCCTGGTAAGGTCAATCCCACGCAGTGCGAGGCAATCACGATGATCGCCGTTCAGGTGATGGGCAACGACACCGCCGTCGGTATTGCCGCCGCCTCGGGCAATTTTGAGCTGAACGTCTTTATGCCGCTCATTGCCTACAATCTTCTTCAGTCGGCGCGCCTGCTTTCCGAGGGTATGGACTCCTTCCGCGCGCGGTGCGTTGAGGGCATTCGTCCGAATAAGGATAAAATGGCGGAAAACCTCTCTCGCTCCTTGATGCTCGTCACCGCGCTCACCCCTCGCATCGGATACGAAAACGCCGCCGCCATTGCCAAAAAGGCACACGCCGAGAACATCTCCTTGAAGGAAGCGGCGCTTGCCCTCGACCTTTTGACCGAGGAAGAGTTCGACGCTCTCCTCGACCCTCAAAAAATGATTTAAGGAAGTGAATCTCAATGACTAAGAAAAAGAAGATCACCCTATCCGTAACTGCCGCGATCTTGGCTCTCCTTATCGGCTTCGGAGGCTTTTTCGGCTTGCGT
>JAZOSE010000140.1:0-24431 GCA_045656965.1 Eubacteriales bacterium | reverse complement strand
CTTGTGCTCGTTGAGCCCTTCGTTATGAAGGCAGACGTTGCGTGGGATATTTACGGCAAGGACATTTACGAGAATTATGACATTTGGAACGATGCCATCGCAGAGCGTGCCGCAAGCGTTAAGAAGCTTGCCGAGAAATATAACGCCGTTTTCGTTCCGCTTCGCAAGGTGATGGACGAGGCGACCCTCCGCGCTCCCGTGGAGTTTTGGTCGGCGGACTCTATCCATCCCACCCCCGCAGGCCACGAGCTGATCGCTCGCGCATGGCTTGACGCGGCAGGACATCTTTTAAAGTAAAATAAAAAAAGAAAAAAGCTTCCGCGGTGAAGCTTTTTTCGCTAAAAGGGAATAGGAAATGGACAGAAAGAAAGGCAAGCTTTTAGCCCTCCTTGAAATTTTCAAAAGCGAGACCGACGAGGATCACCCCCTCACCGTGAAGGAGCTGATCGAGCGACTTTCGGCGTACGGTATTACGGCGGAAAGAAAATCCTTGTACGACGATATTGCCGTGCTTTGCGACTTTGGCTACGATATCGTATCTGTCAAATCTCGCTCCACCGCCTACTATCTCGGCGAACGCCGCTACGAGCTTTCAGAGCTAAAGCTTTTGGTCGACGCGGTCGAGTGCGCTCGCTTCATTACACGCAAAAAAAGCGACGAGCTGATCCGAAAGCTCACGGCAGAAACGAGCAAGGCGGGCGCAAGATCGCTTTCCCGACAGGTGCATAACCCCGCCCGCATCAAAACGATGAACGAGAGCATTTACTACAATATTGACCTGTTACACACGGCAATATCCTTGGATAAAAGCGTGACCTTTCACTATTTCCGTTGGAACGAGAAAAAGGAAAAGGTGCTTCGCCGCGAGGGCGCTCTCCACACCGTCAGCCCCATAACGCTTCTTTGGGAGGATGAAAACTATTACCTCGTCGGCTTCGACCACGAAAACAGGGATATTCGCCACTATCGCGTGGATAAAATGCTCCGTATTACCGTCTCTAAAAAGGAAAGAGAAGGAAAGGAGCAATATGAAAGCTTCGACCCCGCCGCCTATGCGGGCGGTGTGTTCGGTATGTACGCGGGCAAAAAGGAAAGCGTTACCTTGAAGGTAAAAAACAGCCTCGCCGGCGTTATGATAGACCGCTTCGGCACGGACGTCACCCTCGTGCCCGACGGCAAAGAGCATTTTCGCATATACATCCGTATTGCCGTCAGCCCGAACTTTCTTTCATGGTTGATGGGCTTCGGCTCCGACGTGACGGTGCTCTCACCTCAAAGCGTGGTTGACGAGCTCAAAGCACTCGCCGAAGCCGTGCTTCTATCCTATCGTTAGAGAAAAAGGGGCTGCTTCATTTAGGCATAAGCGAAAACAAAAAGAGCGGGGCACGCTCTTTTTTGTGCCTCGCTCCTTCTTCTTCGTTTGATAACGATTTTAAGGAGGAAAAACCTGCAAAATGCAGGTTTTTCCTCTCTTTTTTATCGGCAGAATTCTTAATGCGAAGTACCTTTCCTTTTAACACCGTCTGCAAATCGGCTTGAAGGAGCACGAGGCACAAACGGTGTCTCTTCCAATCTTTTCGTCGGAGGGGTCCGCGCATGCCTTGCCCCTTCGCATGTTTCCGCCGATTTCGGCAACCACCGCTTGCATCTCGTCAAAAAGGGCGCCCAATTCTTCCAGCGAGGCAAAGCTCTTATCCCAAAGAATATTGCCGTCTTTATCCGTCTTAACGGGCAAGTAATGATCCGAAAGATGCTTGTCGAGCGCTTTTACGATCTCCTCGTCGGCAAGCGTCAGACCGCTTCGCTCAAGTAAAGCCTTCGCCTTTGCCTTGACCTCGCTCTCGCTTTGCGGCGCGTTTAGCGGCACGTCCTTGACAGAGGCAAGCATATAAGAGACCCCGGCAGGCATCACCTCTTCTCCCTCCTTCAAGCCCAAAAGCTTGGGGAAATCGGCGTTTTTACTACGCCAAAGGGAGAACAGATAAAGCAGCATTTGAAGATTTTTTCCTCGCTTTACGTCATCAAGGCAGAAGGACTTTGTGCCCGTCTTGTAGTCGACCACACGCAAATAAAGCTGTCCGTTGGAGTGGCGGTAGGTGTCGATACGGTCGATCTGTCCGTGGAAAAGCATTTTCGCGCCGTCCTCAAGCGCAAAGGCGATCGGATCGGGCGATCCCGCTCTGCCAATATTAAACTCAAAAAAGGATGGCTCAAACTCACTTTGTGCAAACTCGTCGAAGACGTCCTCGCATATGAGCGTGGCACTTCTTTCCAGTCGGGAAAGAATATGCATAAGTCTGGGAGAGGCAAGCATCTGCTTCGGGCATATCTCCTTAACGTACGCTTCGCAAAGCTCGCGCACGCAGGGTGCAATATCCTCGCGCTCCACGGTTTTTATCGATTTACCTCGCTCCTTTAGCGTAAGAAAGAGCCGCTCCAGTATCGCGTGGATCATGGAGCCGATGCTTAACGCGTTAAACTCCGCGCGCGTATCGCCCGAAAGACCGAGCAGATGCTTGCAGTAGTAGGAGAAGGAGCAAAGTCGGTAATCGTCAAACCTCGATTGCGACATTCGCACGGCCTTGGGGAATATCAACTCTACGAGCGAGGGGTCTACGTAGCATTCGGTTTCGGCGATCGGCGTTTCTTTGCCCGACAAAAAGCGGCTGTAGCCTTCTTTTTCCTTCAAAATATCCGCGAGCGCCTCGCGCTCGGCGTCGGACAGCGAAAGAGAAAGCGCTGCCTCGGGCGTGAATGCCTCGATCTTTTCAACCCTTTTTGCCTTTCCGAACATTTTTTCCATGCGCTCAAAAAGAGCGGAAACGGGCGCTGCACCGCCTGCGGCTGTCTTGTCGTAGGCGATTACCGTTGCATGCTCGGTGGGAGAAACGAGTGCTCTTAAAAAGCAGAACTCCTCGTGGGAGGCGCGAATGATCGGGTCAAAGGTAAGGGGGAGTCCAAGCTCCTCTAACATTTTTCTTTCGCTCTCCGCAAAAGCGCCGCCCGCCGAAACGGTGGCGGGGAATTCTCCCTCGTTTACACCGAGAAGGTATGCGTATTTCGCTCCGCGAGCGCGAAGCAGGTCCGCGCTGCCCACGGTCACCGCGTCGGGCGAGGTGGGGAGCTGACCGAAGGAGACCGAGGAGAACATAATGCCGAGCATATCGGCAAACTGCTCGCGCGAAAGCTCGGTCTCTCCCGTCGCCTCGCACGCCGTGTCAAGCATATCAAGCACGAGTCCGAAAAGTCTTTCAAGCGCATCCGCCTCTGCCGCGTGGTCAAGAGCTCTTTCCTTCTCAGCCATGGAAAGAAGCTGTCTTTCGGCTCCGATGTGCTTTAAAAAGCTGTATAGTGCCGTTGCGTGCGCCTTTACGGTGGCACCGTCAGCGGCACTCTCCTTTAAGGGAGAAAGCACCTCTTGAAGGGCAGTCTTCACGCCGTTCACGCGTTCAAGAACAGCCTTGTCGCTTTCGGTGAGCTTGCTTGTATAGCCCGCGGGGCTCATGGTCCACGGCTCTGAGCTTTCAAAGCTCCTGCCGCTTATATGCCAGAAATTAGCGTAAATTTCAAAAAGGTCAACGTCATCGGAAAGGAACGCTCCAAAGCCACACTTTAAAAAGGCGATCACGTCGAGCGTGCGGTAGCCTCTGACCAAAACGTCATATGCAGCGCGGATCATACGCACGAAGGAAAAGGAATAGACCTCGCGCGTTGCCGACGAAAAGTAGGGAATACCCTGACGGGAAAGTGCCTCGTCGATGATGCCGTCGTATTTTTTCATATCGCGCACGAATATGACGAAGTCGCCAAAGTGCGCCCCGTCACGCACGCGCGCGGCAATGTCGGCGGCGATCGCGTTTGCCGCTTCAAAGGGGTTTTTGGCGCGCCAAAGGGAAAGCGCTTCGTTTTTCTCTGTAAAGGGCAGAAGCGCCTTGTCCGCGCGGAAAAGATGCTCCCTTGCGTGAAGAAGAACGGGGGGGAGCTCATCCTCCCTTCCTTCCACCGTCATAGGCTCTTGGGGCGCGAGAAGGGAAAGCCTTTTTTTCGTTTCCTTGGTCTCCTCAAAGCAAAGCGAGGGATGCTCTCCTTCCTTTAAGGACAGCGCCACGTAAACGTCGGTCTGGCGCATAAGCGCGCCTAAAATGCGGTATTCCTGCTCGGTAAAGCTGGAAAAGGAGTCAACGAAGAAAACGGTGTCCTTGAACGGCTTGTGCTCTGCCAAAAGGAGCGCTAAGCGGTCAAGGTCCTCCGCGTGGCTTCCGTAAATTTCGGATTTTTCACCGCGATAGGTATGGAAAATAAGCGAGAGGTCCTCCAGCTTGTCCTTTAACCTGTCGCCCGAGGGGAGCTTTGCCGCCGCGTGTAAAAGCGCCTCCTCGTCAACGCCCGAGGCATAAAGCTCGGCAATCGCGGAGAGCATCTCCTCCACCGCGCTCGCGTCGGAGCGCGGCACGTGCAAGAGCGGTGCCAACGCGTCAAGAGATTTCCACATCAAAAGCGCCTCTGCCGCATCGTTTGCATAGCGGTAGCAAACGCCGCCGAGCTTGCGGAAAACGGTATTAGCTAAGCGCGAAAAGTTGGTGACCTCAAGAAAAAGCGGAAAGGACGGGGAGAGAGTAAGTGCCATTTCCGCCTCGGCACTGAGCGTTTCCTGCTCGGGGACGAGAAGAACGCATTTTTTGTTCTCAAGCACGGTGTTCTTCACCAAGGTGCGAGCGGAGGCTGATTTGAAGCCGTCGGCTATGATCGTCAGCATTTATAAAAATATCCTTTCCCGCGGGCAGAAAAAATGCGCCGCCTTCCGTCTTTTTCAAGCTTTTGTCTTAAATAGTGAACGTATAGGCTTAGAAGCCCGTCGCTTCCGCCGTCGCCCCACACGCCCCGTATCAGCGCTTCTCTGGAAAGGGGCTCGCCGCGCGCCTCCTTCAAAAGCGAAAGAAGCCTTTTTTCGGTTTCGCTGAGGGCTGAGCCTTCGTCACTCTCCAGCGCCGCGTCTATGGCGGCGTAAAGCTCGGCGTAGGTAAAGGGGCGGCGAAGCACCCCCTTGCCGCCCTCGCGGGACACAGAAAGCACCCTCGCGCCGTCGGGCGCACGAAAAGCGGACGCCGTGTCACCGTCTACAATGTATAAAAGAGGAGAGCCGCTTTTGATAACGGTGTATCCTTGCTCGCACACAAGCAAAGCAAGCTGATGCTTTAACCGCTCGTCCTTGGTGATGATGCAGATCCCGTTCATTCGTTCGTCCTCCTTTTTTCGTTCTTTATCTCATTATACACCCGAAGCGAGGGTTTGTCAATTAAAACGGGAAATCCGTAAAATTTTTCATATCCCCCTTGTTTCGCCATTTTTCTTTGTGGCACACCGTTATAATGAAGGCGAAACATAAAAGCAAAGGGTATAAAGGGTGTACGTATGCTAAAAAGAAACCAAAACAGCGAGGGCGTGCTTTTGCGCGTTCCCACGGATAGGATCAGAGCTAATCCCTATCAGCCGCGCACTGTATTCGATGAGGACGCGCTCGCTTCGCTCGCCACGAGCATTCGCCGCTACGGTGTCCTTCAGCCCATTTCCGTCCGCCGCGACGGCAAGGAGTATGAGCTGATTGCAGGCGAGCGCCGCCTGCGCGCCGCTATTTTGGCGGGAAAAAGAGAGATCCCCGCCATCGTCTATGCGGTAGGAAGAGAGGAAAGCGCCGAGCTTTCCGTGATGGAAAACCTCTTGCGCGAGGACTTAAACGTCTTTGAGACCGCCGAGGCGATCAAGCGCTTGATCGATGAGTTTTCCCTGACGCAAGAGGAGATCGCCTCGCGCCTTTCCGTCAGCCAATCCTACGTTGCCAACAAGCTTCGCCTTCTTCGCTTCAACGGAAGCGTGCGCGCGCGAATTCTCGCTGCCTCGCTTTCGGAGCGCCACGCGCGCGCTCTCCTTCGCTTACCCGCAGAGGCGTGGGAAAAGACGCTTGCTACCGTTACCGAAAAGCATCTGAACGTCGCTCAAACGGAAAGGCTCGTTGAGGAGCTTCTTTCGGGAGGGGGAAAAAGAAGTGGCGCGAAAAAAGCAAAAATGCGCGGCGTTTGCACCGACCTTCGCCTTTTTTACAATTCCGTGGACCGCGCGGTGAGCATTATGCGACGCACGGGCGTGAAGATCGAGAGCAAAAGGGAAGAGAGCGAAAGCGAGATCCGCCTCGTCATCTCGATCCCCGTTTGTGAGAGAAAAAAACGCGGCGCATAAGAAAAACGGCACTCTCGTGCCGTTTTTTTCTATTTCCGCCGAAATCTCCCAAATAAAATCTTGACAAGCGCGCGGAAAATATAGTATAATATAATTTGTGAAATATGAAAGCAAAAGGAGGAGAAAAAATGGCAAAAGCAAAATCGTCTGCCGAGCAGTATAACGAGCAAAGCATCAGTATGCTCAAGGGTGCGGACCGTGTCCGCAAGCGCCCTGCGGTCATATTCGGCTCGGACGGTCTTGAGGGCTGTCAGCACACCTTCCTTGAAATTCTTGCCAACTCTGTCGACGAGGCGAGAGAGGGCTACGGTGATAAGATTTTGACCACCGTGTACAAAAGCCGCGAGATCGAGGTAGAGGACTTTGGACGAGGCGTTCCCCTCGGCTATAACGAAAAGGAAAACCGCTTCAACTGGGAGCTGATCTTCTGTGAGCTTTACGCGGGCGGTAAATATAATAATAACGACGAGGACGGTGCCTACGAGTATTCTCTCGGACTTAACGGTCTTGGCGCTTGTGCCACGCAGTATTCCTCCGAATTTATGGACGTTGCTTCCTATAACGGAAGCACCGTTTCGGATATCCACTTTAAAAAGGGCGAGGTCGCAAGCGAGCTTTCCGTGCGCGAGCTTGAACGCACCGATAAAAAGAAAACGGGTACGGTCATTCGTTGGAAGCCCGACCTTGAGGTCTTTACCGATATTGCCATTCCGCGCGAGTTCTTCGAAAGCACCTTAAAGCGTCAAGCCGTTGTCAATGCGGGCATTCGCTTTATTTTCCGCTACGAGACCGAAAAGGGAAAATTTGAGGAAAGCGAATTTCTTTACGAAAACGGTATCTCCGACTATATCCGTGAGATCACCGATGGAAATGCCCTGACCGAGCCATACACCTGCTCTTTAGAAACCAAGGGCAGAGACAGAGAGGATAAGCCCGAGTATAAGCTTAAGGCGGAAATCGCCTTTTGCGCCTCAAAGCTGACCAATACCACAGAGTATTACCACAACTCCAGTTATCTCGAATACGGAGGCGCGCCCGACAAGGCGGTGCGCACCGCCTTTCTCTACGCCATCGACCGCTACCTTCGCGCCAATGGCAAGTACAACAAAAACGAGGACAAGATCACCTTTGCCGACGTTGCCGAGAATATCGTCGTTATCGTCAACAGCGCGTCCACGCAGACCTCGTATGAAAATCAAACCAAAAAGGCAATCAATAACGTCTTTATCGCCAAGGCACTGACCGACTTTTTAAAGGAGCGCCTTGAAATCTATTTTGCCGAAAATCCCACCGCCGCGCAAACGCTCACCACACAGGTGCTGATCTCCAAGCGCAGTAGGGAAAAGGCGGCGGAAATTAAGATCGACACCGCAAACATTCTCTCCAAGGGCTCGCAGGACCTCGCCAAGAGCGTCGAAAAGTTCGTTGCCTGCCAGTCTAAGGATAAGAGCGTGCGCGAGCTTTACATCGTAGAGGGTGACTCGGCAATGGGCTCTTGTAAGCTTGCCAGAAACGCCGAATTTCAAGCCATCATCCCCGTGCGCGGCAAAACGCTCAACTGCCTAAAATCCAGCTACGCGCGCATCTTTGAAAGCCCCGTTATCACCGACCTTCTCCGCGTTATCGGCTGTGGCGTGGAAATTACCGACACCAAGGGCGAGAAGATCAAGGGCAAAAACAAGTCCGATCTCGGCAACTTTGATCTTGACCGTCTTTCGTGGAGCAAGATCATCATCTGTACGGATGCCGATGAGGACGGATACCAGATCCGCGCCCTGATCCTCACCCTCTTTTACCGACTTCTGCCTACTCTGATCGAAGAGGGCAAGATCTTTATCGCCGAATCTCCGCTTTATGAGATCACCACCAAGGAAAAAACCTATTTTGCATATAACGAAGCAGAAAAGGCAAAAATCTTAGCGGACATCGGAAATACGAAATACACCCTCCAACGCTCCAAGGGTCTTGGTGAAAACGACCCCGATATGATGTCGCTTACTACCATGGCACCCGCAACGCGCCGCCTCATCGCCGTCAAGCCGACAGACCCCGAGGCAACCGCGTGGATGTTTGAGACGTTGCTTGGCGACGCGCTTGACGACCGCAAAAAGTTTATTGCGGAGAACGCGCACCGCTACGCCAAGGATGCAGATATTTAAGGATTATAAAAACGTGAAAATATAAGAAAGGCTATCGTTATGAACATTTTAAAGAAAAGCACCGCGTTTAGCGGTGTGAAGGGTCCCCTTCTTACTATCGTTATGGACGGTGTCGGCATTGCTCCCGACAACGGCGCCAACGCCGTTTGTGCAGCTCACACCCCCACGCTCGACTATCTGATGGCAAACTATCCTACCGTTCCTCTTCGCGCACATGGCACCGCCGTTGGCCTTCCCAGCGACGACGATATGGGTAACTCCGAGGTCGGTCATAACGCCCTTGGCGCAGGTCAGGTGTTCGCGCAGGGCGCAAAGCTCGTTTCTCAGTCGATCGAGAGCGGCAAAATGTTTGCTTCCTCCGCTTGGGGTGAGATCACCGCTGCCGCAAAGGCAGGCGGCACGCTCCACTTCATCGGTCTTTTCTCGGACGGTAACGTGCATTCGCACATCGATCACCTCAAGGCGATGATCGCGCACGCGAAGGAGGACGGCGTTAAAACCGTTCGTATCCATATTCTCATCGACGGACGCGACGTTGGCGAGACCTCCGCGCTTGACTATATCCGTCCCTTTGAAGCGTTCCTGTCCGAGCTTCGCTCCGACAGCTTTGACGCAAGGATCGCGTCCGGTGGCGGCAGAATGAAGATCACGATGGACCGTTATGAAGCCAACTGGAAGATGGTTGAGGACGGCTGGCGCACCCACGTTCTCGGTGAGGGCAGACAGTTTGCGTCGGCAGAGGAGGCAGTTCTTGCCTACCGTGAGGAGCTTAAGGTCATCGACCAGGATCTGCCCGCCTTCGTTATCGCTGAAAACGGCAAGCCCGTCGGTACGGTTGAGGACGGCGACAGCGTCGTGTTCTACAACTTCCGCGGCGACCGTGCCATTGAGATCTCCAAAACCTTTGAGGTAGGCGAGAGCTTTGATAAATTCGACCGCGTCCGCGTTCCTAAGGTCACCTATGCAGGTATGCTTGAGTACGACGGCGACGAGCATATCCCCTCCCGCTACCTTGTTTCTCCCCCCGAGATCACCTGCACCTCGGGTGAATACTTCTGCAACACGGGCATCTCGCAGTACGCCATCTCCGAAACGCAGAAATACGGTCACGTAACCTATTTCTGGAACGGTAACCGCTCGGGTAAATTCTCCGAGGCGCTGGAGACCTACGTGGAGATCCCCTCCGACGTCGTTCCCTTTGAGGAGCGCCCTTGGATGAAGTGTGCTGAGATCACCGATAAGCTCATCGAGGCTCTTCGCTCGGGTAAATACCGCTATCTGCGCGTCAATTTCCCTAACGGCGACATGGTCGGTCACACGGGCAATTTCCTCGCTACCGAGTGCAGTATGGAGGCGCCTGACCTTCAGCTTGCGCGTATCCTCAAGGTCGTTGACGAGTTAGAGGGCGCGGCGATCATCACCGCAGACCACGGCAACGCCGACGAAATGTACGAGATCGACAAGAAGACCAAGGCACCCAAGCTGGATAAAAACGGCGCGATGAAGGCAAAGGCCAGCCACACGCTCAACCCCGTGCCTTGCATCGTTTACGACAACTTCACCGCCGATGCCTATACCGTTAAGAAGGACGGCTCCTTCGGACTTTCCGCGGTTGCCGCAACGACCGCCATTCTTCTTGGCTACGAGCCTGCAAAAGAGTGGGATGAAGCCATCGTTGAGGTAAAATGATCAAAAACAAAAGGTGCTTGTGTATGCAAGCACCTTTTTATCGTTATATTTGTTTTCTTACGTTAATATATTCGTCCGCAAACTGATAGTACGGACAGCGACGAAAATTGCCTTCCCTGTAAGCGAGCATCTCGTCCTCGTCGAGCGCGACCTCGCAGGCATAGTCTGCATAATCCTCGTCAAAAACGAAATGAATGCAGCTCTCGCAATTGGTCACGGGTGCCTTCGGCTTGTGAATGCTTTTCTCCATCAGCGCTTTCTCCTCAACATCCTTTTCAGCTTGCCTAACGCGCGGTGAAAAAATTTTCGCATCGGGTAGAAGGATAGCCTGCACGCGCTTTTAAAGCGGAAGGAAAGGGAAGAGGTCGAAACTCTTTTTTCTCCCCTTAAGATCGCGCTTGCCTTGCCCTCAACCGCTTCGGGCGAAATGCCCCCTTCGTCGATATACTGGTTGTCTCCCCTCATAACGAGTGAGCCGTCCTTTTTTCGCTTCACCAAGCGGTGAAGCACGAAGCTTCCGTCGCGCCGACGGAAAAGAAGAATATCGCCGCGGCGGATGCTTTCCGCGCGACGAAGAAACACCCCGTCGCGCCCTGCGCGGACGGTGGGAAGCATGCTCGCACCGTCGGGATAGAATAAAAACTCTCCCCCCGAGTCGAGCATTGCGCGCATCGCGGGATAAAGCTCGGAAAGAGACACCTTTTCTCTCTTTATATCAGCCATAAAACCTATATCCTTTATAAAATAAGGCGGTTGCACTCGCAACCGCCTCTTTGTTGCCGAAATCGGCACAGAATACGATTATTTTCCGCTCTGGATGTAGTCCTTTTCGTTTGCTTCACCCTTTGCCGCGGGATCCTCAGGACCTGCAACGCCAACGCCGGAATCCTTGAAATCGTGGTTGAAGTCTTCGTCGTCCTCGCCACCCTGGTTGCCGGAATCGCCGCCCTGGTTGCCGGAATCGCCGCCCTGGTCGCCGGTGTCACCACCGTCAACGCTGCCACTTCCGCCACCCTGGTCGCCGGTGTCGCCCGTATTGTCGTCACATGCGGTGAAAACAAATGCCATGGAGGTGACCATCGCCAACACTAAAAGAAGAGCTAAAAGTTTTTTCATATGTAGGACCTGCCTTTTGAGTTTGTCAGTAGTAATACTTTCAAACTGATTATAGCATATCCCATAAAATTTGTCAACAGGAAAAACACATTTTTATGAAATTTTCAGTCCGTTACCCTGCTTTTTTTAAAAAAGGCGGTGTATGCGCCGCAAAAAGCGATGTATTTCGAAAAAAATCTCAAAACGCCTTGACATTTTTTCGTCAAAACGATATAATAAACAAAAAAGAAAACAAATGAAAAGGAGAGTTTTTCGTTATGCAAGAAGCTATGATCCGCTTAAACACCGTGCAGGATATCCGCGTTTTCGTCGAGACCGTTACGATGACCGACGTTGAGGTAGACCTTTGCTCCCACCGCTACATAGTCGATGCGAAATCCATTATGGGTATATATAGCCTTGACCTTTTAAACCCCATCAAAATGATCGTCCACAGCGACGATTGCCCCGAATTGATGGAAAAGCTCGCTCGCTTTATCGTTAAGGAGTAAGCACCGAGAAAAAGCACCGCGATCCTTCGCGGTGCTTTTTCTTTTATTGTAAAGAAGCCGTTGCAAAAATGATGATGGGTACAAAAACGGGATAAAATAAATTTACCATTTGTTCACACTTGCGGGCAATAAAGAGGGGGATAAGTGTTGCATTTTTTCTTTTTATATGGTAGTATAATATATATAAGTAATTTTGAGCCGACGGGAAGCAGCTCGTCTCCCTTCTACCGATAGAAAAGCATTGCCATGACAGAAAGGACCGTTTATGGATAAGCAAGCACTTGTGGACTTTTTCACCGTTATTAAAAACAGCTTTGTGAACATTAAGGCTGTTGATTTTCTCGATATCATCATTCTTTCGCTTATTTTCTTCGGCGTCTATTCGTTCTTGCGCGACCGCCGCGCGTCAAATCTTATTTCGGGTATCGTCGTTTTGCTGATCGGCTATGCGATCGCCTTTGTTCTTGGAATGCACGCGATATCCTTCTTGCTTCGCAGTATTTTCGGTGTTGGTGCTATTGCTCTCGTCGTTATTTTCCAGTCGGAGATCCGAACCGCGCTGGAAAAAATGGGTGACCGCCCGTGGCGAGGACTTCGCACGCTCGGCGAATCCAAGGATCTTGAGGCAACGCTTTCCTTGATCGACGCGATCTGCGATGCGGCAGAGAATATGTCGAAGCCCGACCCGAAAACGGGAGAATATCTTGGTGCTTTGATCGTTATTGAGCGCACCACCAAGCTTGGTGATATCATCAATGCGGGTGTTGAGGTAGACGCAAAGCCGTCTTCCACGCTCTTCCAGGGAATTTTTTACAAGGGTGCCCCGATGCACGACGGTGCCGTCGTGATCCGCGACCGCCGCGTTGCCGCCGCAGGCTGTGTTTTGCCTTTGACGAGCGATAACGATATTGACCAAGAGCTTGGTCTTCGCCACCGCGCCGCGCTCGGTATGAGTGAGGTCAGCGACGCCATTATCGTCGTTGTCTCCGAGCAAACGGGTACGATATCCGTTGCCTCCGACGGAACGCTCACGCGTGAGTACAGCTTGATGGGACTTCGCAACGTCCTCAAGGATAAGCTGATCGGCCGCCGCGATATTGAGCTTGACGGTATTGCCTGAAAGGAGAAGGGGTATGAAAAAAGCACAAGGAACAACGCGCGCCAAGATCGCGCGCCATATCTTGACCTATTTTATCTGTCTTTTGCTTGCCGTTTTGACCTGGACGCTCGTTATGTACGCGGAGTACGAGGCGAAAAACGGTAAGAGTGCACCCACGGGTGCTTGCGAGGAAACGGTTGCCGTCCTTTCGGAAAGCGAAAGCGCCGTCTTATGAAAGCTGTGAAGAAAAGTATACTGTTAAGCGGCATCAGGCTGCCTATCCGTCGCAGCGAGGAGGATGCCCTTAAAGAAGCACGCCGCCGTTTGCGCGGCGTGCATTTGTTATCCTCGGACACCGAGCTTTCCGTTTTTCGCCGCTCGGTAGACGCACGTAAAAAGGACGATATTGCTTTTGCTTATACCGTTCTTGCGCGAGGAAGCTTCCCTGAGGATGTTCTCCAAGGGAAATATGCCGATATCTCCCCCATGCCCGAGGAGCTTCCTGCATTTTCTGAGGGAAGCGCGCCTCTTTTGGAGAGACCTCTTGTCGTTGGCGCGGGTCCTGCCGGGCTTTTCGCCGCTCTGCTTTTAGCCGAAAACGGCTACCGCCCCATTTTGATCGAGCGAGGCGGAAGCGTGAAGGAGCGGCGCGAGGCAACCGAACGATTTGTCAAAACGCGCGCGCTTGACACCGAATGCAATATCCAGTTCGGCGCGGGCGGCGCGGGCACGTTTTCCGACGGAAAGCTCGTCACTCGCGTAAAAGATCCTGTTTCAAGCTACATTCTTCGCCGCTTCGTTGAGTTTGGCGCGCCGAAGGAAATCTTAAAGCTTGCTAAACCCCATATCGGAACGGATATTCTTTCGTCCGTCGTTGAAAATATGATCGCCCGTATCGAAAGCGCGGGGGGCGAGGTGCGCTATCACACCCGTTTAACCGATATTGGCTTTCGCGGCGGCGTTCCCGCCTATGCGCTGACAAGTGCGGGCGAGATCCCCTTCGGTGCCTTGATACTCGCCGTCGGGCACAGCGCGCGCGACACCTACCGTATGCTCCTTTCGCGTGGCTTTTCCATTGAACCGAAGGCGTACTCCGTCGGTATGCGTATCGAGCATTTAAGCGAGGACATTGACCGCGCTATGTACGGTGAGCTTGCGGGCGACCCCGTCCTCGGTCATGCCGAATACAATCTTTCCCACAACACCAAGGTGCGCGGCGTTTACACCTTCTGTATGTGTCCCGGCGGCGAGGTCGTTGCCGCCACGAGTATGGACGGTGGCGTCGTTACCAACGGTATGAGCCGCCACGCGCGCGATGGGAAAAATGCCAACAGCGCCGTGCTTTGCTCGGTTTTTAAGGAGGACTACGGCGCGACCGTAGAGGGCGCCATCTCCTTCCAAGAAAAAATTGAAAGAGCCGCCTTTCTTTCGGGCGGTGGCGATTTTTCTGCACCTATGATCACCGTCGGCGATTTTTTAGAGGGTAAATGCAAAAGCGAGCCCTCGCGCGTGATGCCAACCTATATGAACGGTGGCGTGCGCCTCGCCTCTCCCGAAAGCTATCTTCCCGATTTCGCCGTCAAGGGCATCCGAGGGGCTCTCTCTGCTTTTGATGCCAAGATTAAGGGCTTCGCCGCGCGCGATGCCGTTCTTACGGGCGCGGAAACGCGCTCCTCCTCCCCCGTTCGTATTTTACGCACACCCGACCGCTATGCGCTCGGAATGCCGACAGTTTACCCCGTCGGCGAGGGTGCGGGCTATGCGGGCGGTATCACCAGCGCCGCTATCGACGGCGTTAGGACCGCAATTGCACTGATTGAAAAATATAAACCCTGAAGCAAAAGCGGCGGTAGCCGCCGCTTCCTTGAAAGGAACTCCCATGTCAAAAGGCTTTAAACGAGAATCTCTTCTGAAGCGCTGGATTCTCAAGGAAAAGACGGATGAGGCAAGCAAAAGTGCCGTCCATCTTTTAAGAGAAAGGCTCGGTGTCAGCGAAACGATGGCAAAGCTGCTCGTCAACCGCGGATATACCGACGCCGAGAGCGCTCACAAGTTCATACATATGGAAAGCGAGCTTCTGTGCGACCCTTTTGAGCTTGCCGACATCCGTCCCGCGCTCGAACGCATCAAGCGTGCGGAGGAAAACGGTGAGCGCGTCGTCGTGTACGGAGACTACGATGTGGACGGCGTTACCGCCGTTTGCACGCTCTATCTCTATCTTCGCTCGCGCGGCATCTCCGTCAGCTACTATATCCCCAACCGTGCGGGAGAGGGCTACGGCGTTTCCCGTGCGGCGCTTGATCGCTTTCGCGACGAGGGCATATCACTGATGATCACCGTGGATACGGGCATCACAGCCTACGACGAGGTTGCATACGCCTCCTTGATCGGCGTGGATACCGTTGTCACCGACCATCACGAGTGCCGTTGTGAGCTTCCTCCCGCCGTCGCCGTTGTCAATCCGCACCGCCCCGACTGTCCCTATCCCTTCAAGGACCTTGCGGGCGTCGGTGTCGTGTTTAAGCTGATATGTGCTTATGAGGAATACGTCACGGGCGACTCCAAGCGTGAGTGCGTGGCGCGCCTTTGCCAAGAATACGCCGACCTCGTTGCCATCGGCACGATCGCTGACGTTATGCCCATTCGCGAAGAAAACAAGCTGATCGTCAGCTATGGGCTTCGCCGTATGGAAAAAAAGCGCCGCTTAGGGCTTTCTGCCTTGATGGAAGCGGCAACTCCCGGTGAGAAAAACGCCAAAAAGCAAAAAGCGGAAAGCAAGATCACCTCGGGCTATATCGGCTTTACCATCGCTCCCCGTATCAATGCCGCAGGCCGTCTTCGCAGCGCATCTCTTGCCGTTGAGCTGTTCTTGGCGGAGGACAAGGCGAAGGCAGACGAGATCGCCGAGGCACTTTGCGATGCCAACCGCGAGCGTCAGGCGGAGGAAAACCGCATTGTCAGCGAGGCGTACGAAATGATCGATGCCACGCACAATTTTGAGACCCAGCCCGTCATCGTCCTTGATGCTGACAGCTGGCATCACGGTGTTATCGGTATCGTTTCCTCCCGTATCACCGAAAAATACGGGTTACCCTCTATCCTCGTTTCCTTTGAGGGCTCTGAGGGCGAGCCGTCGGATGCCGACGTCGGCAAGGGATCGGGCAGAAGTATAAAGGGTATGAACCTCGTCGACGCGCTTCTTCACTGTGAGGAGCACCTTCTCAAATACGGCGGCCACGAGCTTGCCGCAGGCCTGAGCGTCACGCGCGGCTCCTTGCCCGCCTTCCGCGAGAAGATCAACGAATACGCGAAGGCGCATCTTTCCGAGGAGGATATTATTCCTACCATTGAGGCGGATTGCGTGCTTTCTCTTTCCGACGTGAGCATGGATCTTGCCAGCGAGCTTCGGATGCTTGAGCCGTACGGCGTTGCCAACCCGCTTCCTGTGTTTGCTATGTACTCGGCTCTCGTTGAGGAGATCGTTCCCGTTAGTGGAGGAAAACATACGCGCCTTATTCTCGGCGACGGAGAAAAGCACTTGACCGCGATGTATTTCTCGGTCGAGACCGACAGCCTCGATCTTTATCAGGGCGAGAGAGTTGATATTCTTTTCTGCATTGACATCAACGAGTGGTACGGTCGGCGCACCGTTCAGCTCGTTTTAAAGGACCTTCGTCCCGCGCTTCGCGAGGCGAACGCCGCCAAAACCGAAAAGGAGCGCTTCGACGAGATCTTTTCGGGTGCTGAGATCGAGCGCGGAGAGGACGTTATCCCCGACCGTGACGATTTTGCAGCCGTATATACCGTCATTCGCCGCCACGTGCGCGGAGGAGAAAGCACGCTTTCTATGCGCCGTATGCTATCTCTCCTTCGCGGAGCAGGTGCGCCGATCGGCTACATTAAGCTAAAGCTGATCTTCCGCATTTTAGAGGAGCTAAACCTTCTGGGCATCGAAGAAACCGAAGAGGACGTGTTCCGCTTCCGCGTGCAGTTTACCGCCAGCAAGGTCGACCTTGAAAAATCGGGCATTTTGCGCCGTCTGCGCGCCCGTGCCAGACATCAAAGCACTTAACCTTCAAAGACAAAGAGGTATCCCATGATAGATAACCCCTATACGCTCATTTCTCACCTCATCGAGAGGATGAACGCCATGCCCGACCGCTATGACGTAGAAAAGGTCAAGGCGGCGTATCTTCTCGCCGCCACGGCACACGAAGGACAGTTCCGTCAAAGCGGTGAGCCTTATATCACCCATCCGATCTCGGTTGCCGAAAGCGTTTTAGACCTCGGACTTGATACCGACACGCTTTGTGCCGCCTTCCTTCACGACACGGTGGAGGACTGCGAGGGCATCACGCTGGATATCGTCCGTGAGCGCTTTGGCGAGGACGTTGCCGTCATCGTTGACGGTGTGACCAAGATCAAAAGCGTCTCCGTCATTGACAAGGAGGGTCAGCACGCCGAAAACGTCCGCCGAATGATGCTTGCCATCTCTAAGGATATTCGCGTCATCATCGTTAAGCTTTGCGACCGCCTGCACAACATGAGAACGCTCAGCGGCAAGAAGAACGGTGACAGACAAAGAGATATCGCGCTGGAAACGATGTACGTCTACGCCCCCCTTGCTCACCGTCTCGGTATGCAAAGAATCAAGCTGGAGCTTGAAAACCTTGCGCTTTTATACCTTGACCCCATCGGCTATGAGGAGGTTACCGAATCGGTAAAGGAGCGCTTCGGCACCAGTCGCGACCTTCTCGGCAACGCGCGAAAGCGCATAGAGCAGAAGCTCGATGAAACGCGCATCACCTACACGATGGAGGATCGCATCAAATCGGTGTACAGCCTCTATCGCAAAATATACGAGCTTGGAAAGCCCTTTGAGGAGATCTACGATTTTTATGCTCTGCGTATCATCGTCAGCACCGTAGAGGAGTGCTATACCGTTCTCGGCCTTGTGCACGAAATGTTTACCTCTATCCCCGGTCGCTTCAAGGACTATATCTCTATGCCCAAGCCCAACATGTACCGCTCGCTCCATACTACCGTTATGAGCCGCGACGGTGTGCCCTTTGAGGTGCAGATCCGCACCTACGAGATGCATCAGACGGCAGAGTTCGGTATCGCGGCGCACTGGCGCTACAAATCGGGCGAGAAGGCGTCGCCAAGTGTAGACAAGCAGCTCGCGTGGGTAGCGGAGCTGATCGAGGCGGACGAGGGCATTCGTGACCCCGACGAGTATATCCATTCCTTTAAGAAAAACATCTTCCGCGAGGAGATCTTCGTCTTTACCCCGAAGGGTGACGTGATCTCGCTCCCTGTGGGCGCGACCGTTATCGATTTTGCCTACACCATTCACACCGCCGTCGGCAACCGCATGGTCGGTGCGAAGATCAACGGCGTGATCGTGCCGATTGACCGCGTGCCCCAAACGGGTGACGTGGTGGAAATTCTCACCCAATCCAATCACGGTCCCAGCCGCGACTGGCTCAATATCGTTACCACCTCAAGTGCCAGAAGCAAGATCAGAGGCTGGTTTAAAAAGGAAAAGCGCCCTGAGAATATTGAGGTCGGAAGGGAAGCCATCGAAAGCGAGCTTCGCCGTCTCGGACACGCTCTGACCGCCAAGGAAACGGCTGAGGTCATCGAAAACGTTGCTCGCCGCCTCGGCGTACAAAGCGCGGAGGACCTTTACGACACCGTAGGCTATGGCGGTATTACTATGTCGCGTATCGCCGTTCGCCTGCGCGACGAATGCAATAAGCTTATTAAGGCGCAAGAGGAATCCGCAAAGGACGTAGACGCTGAGGCGCTCGCCTTGATCCAAGAGAAGAGCGAAAAGCGCGATCAATCGAAGCACGGCAAGGGCGGTGTCATCGTCGACGGTGCGGCAGGCTGTCTTGTGAAGTTCGCCAAGTGCTGCAATCCGCTTCCCGGCGACCCCGTAATCGGCTTTGTCACACGTGGCTTCGGTATCTCCGTGCATAAGCGTGATTGCCCCAATGCCATTGCGGGCTCCTCCGACCCCTCGCAAGAGGACCGTTGGCTTCCCGCACACTGGGAGAAGGACACGCGCGCCGCTACCTATGAGGCGTCGCTCGCTCTTCTTGCCGAGGATAAGATCGGCGTGCTTGCCGAGGTCAGCGCGGCGCTTGCCGAAATGCGCGTTCCCGTTATGACGGTGAACGTTGCGCCGCCTAAAAACGAGCGCGCTATCATTTATCTTACCGTCGGCTGTCGCGACACCGAGCATTACAATTCTATCGTTTCCCGCTTGCGCTCTATCCCCACCGTCCTTTCGGTAATGCGTAACGCGGACAGAAAGGCATTTCAATGATCGCAGTTTTACAAAGAGTCCTTTCGGCATCCGTCATTGCCGACGGCGTCCCTGTCGGCAAATGCGATAAGGGTTACCTTATCCTTCTCGGCGTTTTAAAGGACGACACCTCGTCCGACGCGCTTCTTCTCGCCGAAAAAATATCCAAGCTCCGCGTTTTTTCGGACGGGGAAGGAAAGATGAATCTCTCCGTCAAGGATATTGAGGGTGGCGCTCTGGTCGTTTCTAATTTCACCCTCGGCGCGAATTACAGTCACGGTAACCGCCCCGACTTCTTTGAAAGTGCGCCGCCCTCTGTCGCTGAGCCGCTGTACGAGGAGTTTTCCTCTCTTCTTCGCGAGCGTATCGGACAGGTGGAAACGGGCGTTTTCGGTGCGGATATGCAGATCAGCCTTGAGGCAGACGGTCCCGTTACCATCGTTATGGATTCAGAAAAGCTTAAGAAGGGAAAGAAGCTATGATACTTCGCGTAGAGGGTAGCCGAAATCACTACTATATCCAAACGCTTTGTATGATCTTTTTCCCCGGCTCCAAATTTTCAGAGGACGAGCTTCCCTCCGAGACCGTGCCCGAAATTTTCGTGCGCGCCGAGAGGGAAGGGGAAAAGGTCAGCGCCTTCGTTACGATGAAGCTTGGCGCAAAATTTGTCGAGGCTAAGGCAGAGGCAGAGCCGACTAAGGATATCAAATCCCCCGACCGCATTGAAAAGATCGCCATAGGCAGAGCCGTTTTCAGCGCGGGCAAGGCGCTTCTCGGATATACGAATGCCTGGGGGATCCTAACGGGTGTGCGCCCTGCCAAGGTCGCAAACGAGATCCTCTCGGCAGGCGCGGATATGAATACCGCCAAGCGCATTTTGCGTGACGAGTATTTTTTAAATCCCAAAAAGGCGGCGCTCGCCGTCTCGGTCGCCGCCAGCGAGAACCGCTTGGTCAAAAAGCTCGCAAACGATCTTTGCAGTGTGTATATTTCTATTCCGTTCTGTCCCTCGCGCTGTGCTTACTGCTCCTTCGTTTCCGCCTCGGGCAAGCTCCTTTCGTATCTTGACGATTATCTCGTTCGTCTTCACACGGATATTGACGAGACCTTCCGCGTTATTCGCGAGCAGGGACTTCGTGTTGCTACCGTCTATATCGGCGGCGGAACGCCTACCGTTTTGACCGCACGTCAACTATCCGCGCTTTTGAAGCGCGTCGAAAAAAACGTCGACCCCACGTCTTTGCTGGAATACACGGTAGAAGCGGGAAGACCCGATACTATCACTAAGGAAAAGCTGGACACCCTTGCACGCCACGGGGTCACGCGTATCAGCGTCAATCCCCAAACGCTTAGTGATGAGGTCCTCGCGGCAATTGGTAGACGCCACACCGTCAAGGATTTCTTCCGTGCCTACGACATCGCCGCGGCAAGCGGCATCCGAGACGTCAATATAGACCTTATCGCGGGGCTTCCGGGAGACAATTTCAAAAGCTTCTCCGCCACCGTCGATAAGATCCTTTCGCTTGGTGCCTCCAACGTCACCGTGCATACCTTTTCCGTCAAGCGCGCGGCGAATATTTTGCGCGACGGTGATAACGTCTACTCCATCACGGGTGGCGACGTTGCCAAGTGCGTGGAATACTCCCAGCTTCGCGCCAAGGCAGAGGGATACAAGCCTTACTATATGTACAGGCAGAAAAACACCGTCGGCAATCAAGAAAACGTCGGCTATGCCAAGGAAGGAAGGGAGTGCTATTATAACGTCTTTATGATGGAGGAGCTGCAAAGCATCTTCGCTGTCGGCGCAGGCTCGGTCACCAAGCTTGTGCGCACCGATCGGGAAGGAAAAAGGCACATTGAGCGTATATTTGCCCCTAAATATCCATATGAATATTTAAGGGATGCCGAAAGGCTGATGCAGGGGGATGAGGAAAAGCCCTCGCTTTCGGCCAAAGTGAGTGAATTTTTTAATATCTGAGGAAACGGCATATCGCCGTTTCCTTTTTTTTCGGAGGTTTTATGCAAAACAGCGTAAAGAGCAAGGGCGCGTCGCACGGGCTTCTTTCGGGCGTGCTTCTTTTGACGGTCGCCAACGTATTCGTCAAAATTCTCGGATTTTTTTATAAGGTCCCCTTAAACGCAGTGCTTGGGGATGAAATGGCGAACGTAAACGCTGCCTATGCCATCTACGCTCTTCTTTATACCGTATCCACCGCGGGCGTGCCAAACGCCGTCTCTCTCTCTGTCTCACGCGCTCGCGCTCGCGGAAAAGAAAAGGAGGTAGGGCGGCTCTTGCGCGTTACGGCGAGTGCTTTTTTTCTTGTCGGCGCGGGGCTTACGGCGCTTTTGATTCTTTTAGCCAAGCCGATCGCTCTTTTCAACTCGGGCGGTGACTCTTACCTATGCCTTTTGGCAATCGCGCCCGCTCTTGTCTTTGCCGCCCTCAATAGCGTTCTTCGCGGATACTTTCAAGGCTTTGAGCGCCTTGAGCCCACAGCCGTCTCCGAGCTGATCGAGGCGGTAGGAAAAACGCTTTTCGGGCTTCTTTTTGCCTTCGTCTATCTTTCCTATTTTGGGGGAGGCGTGCGAAATGCCGCTGCGCTCTCGGTCTTTGCCATTACGCTCGGCACAGGCTTTAGCGCCCTTGCCCTCGGCATCTTTTACAGAAAAAGAAAAATAACGCCCGTGTCCGAAAAAACGGCGGAGGGAGAGGATAAAAGGCTTCTTTTCTCTATTCTTCGCCTTGCTTTGCCCATCACCGCCACGGCGGCGCTGATGAGTCTTTCCTCTCTTCTCGACGCTCAGCTGATGCGACCGCTTCTTTCTCGCTTTTATGGGGATGCCGACGTAGCGAAAACGCTTTACTCGGATTATTCAACGGGAGCCCTCACTCTTTATAACCTGCCCACCGTGCTGGTTACCCCGATGAGTGCCGCCGCGATCCCCTTTATCGCCGCCGCGCTGGAAAGGGGAGAGAGCGCACGCGCTAAGGGTGCTATGGAGGTCGCCCTCCGTGCCGCGGCGCTTATATCGCTCCCCTGCGCGCTCGGCATGAGCGCGCTTGCCTCCCCCATTCTTTCCTTCGTTTTTCGCGGAGACAGCGATATGGCAAAAAATACGGGTAGCCTCCTTTCCGTTTTGGCGCTCGCCATCTTTTTCGTCGCTGTCTTTACCGTTACGGGCGCGGTGCTTCAGGCGGCAAAAAAAGAGCGACTTCCTCTCTTTTCCCTCGGCGTCGGTGTCGCCGTTAAGCTTGTCTCTCTTTTTGTCCTGACGCTTACCGTCGGCGAGATCGGCGTGCCCGTCAGTACCCTTCTTTTCTATATCTCGGTTTGTGCTCTTAACCTTTATTTTGTAAAAACGGAGCTGGGGCTTTCGGTGCGCTTTGGAAAAACCTTTCTGCGCCCTGCGATCGCCGCATTTCTTTCAGCGACGGGTGCCTATTTTTCATACACTCTTTTGCACGTAAGAGTGGGGGAGAGCGTCGCGCTTTTTGCTTCGATCGCCCTTGCGGTGCTCTTGTATCTTCTCGCCGTTTCGTCGCTTCGGTGTGTTGGAAGAGAGGAGCTTTCGCTTTTTCCGTTTTTTAAAAAGCACTTTGCCAAGCGGGAAAAATGACAAAAAATGGAATTTTAGCTGTGTTGCGGTAACAAATCGTTCTTTTTTATATAGAAAAATCGAAAAATATTGTAAAAAATGTCAAAAATATCAAAATTACCTCTTGACTATTTGTAAAATATGCATTATAATTAATGTAGTATAAATAAAAAAACAGAAAGGTAACAACTCCCATGAACAAGACCCAACTTATCGATGTCGTTGCAAAGAATGCAGATCTCAAGAAGAAGGATGCTGAGGCAGCTGTATGTGCAGCGCTTGCCGCTATTGAGGACGCTCTCGTAGCAGGCGATAAGGTTCAGATCATCGGCTTCGGCAGCTTCGAGGTAAAGACCCGCGCCGCAAGAGAAGGCCGCAACCCCAAGGATCCCGCAGTGAAGATCCAGATTCCCGCGTCGAAGGCTATCGGCTTCTCGGCAAGCAAGGTTCTCAAGGATAAGCTCAACGGCTAATCTATGCGCTTAGACAAATACCTGAAGGTTTCCAGAATTATCAAGCGTCGCACGGTAGCCAATGATGCCTGCGACGCATCTCACGTCACCGTAAACGGTCGCCCCGCCAAAGCGTCGTATGACGTTAAGGAAGGGGACGAGATTGCCGTTTCGTTTGGCTCGCGTACCGTCAGGGTGCGTGTCAAGTCAGTTCGAGAAAGCGTCCGCAAAGAAGACGCTATCAGTATGTATGAGGTAATAGAGGAGTCATAAAAACTGCTTCCGCTTCATATTTTGTAGTAACTACGAAATAAAGGGCGGTGCGTTATGGCAGAAACAAGCATCTCGGCAAATGCAACGATCTTGGTCAAAAACCGTGAAAGCGTCACGCTGAGCGGGGTGGAGGACGTGCTTGCATTTGATGAAAAGGAAATCATATGCAGAACTACCCTTGGTGAGTTAGTCATTGAGGGTAGTTCTTTGCGTATTACGGAATTTTGCGCAGAAAAGGGAGACTTGTCGGTTTTTGGCAAAATATCTCTTTTGGCGTATGAGGACAAAAAGGAAAAGGGGAGACCTCGCCTTTTTCGCTCTCCCGCTAAATGACGGTTGCGTTAAAGGGTGAGCTCGTTTTTCTTCTTTTCTCCCTTCTGTTCGGTATAGCCGTCGGATTTTACTACGATGCCTTCCGATTTTTGCGCACGCTTTTCGGCTTGCGCGGAGGAAAAAAGAGGAAAAGAAGAGCCGTCGCAGAGGGAATTCTTTTAGGCACGCTTGATTTTTTGTTTATCTTTTCGGGTGGCGTTGCCTATACTGTGCTGATTTATGGTACGCATAGCGGTGTCTTCCGCTTTTATTCGCTTTTTGCGTTAGCTTTGGGCTTTGCCCTCTATATGAAAACACTCTCGCGCCTCGCTTTGCCTTTGCTTCTTTTCTTGGCAAAAGCCGTTCGGCGCGCACTGAAAACCGTATTTTATCCGTTTTTTCGCATAGGTCGTGCATTTTCTCACGTTTTTTTGCATATCCTTTGCAAAACCCGTTGTTTTTTGCGAAAAAATGTGTTAAACTATAATAAAAGAAGTAAGAAAAGAAATAATAAAAAAGCAAAAACAGCCCCGAAGGAAAAAAGCAAGGAACAAAATGGCGCACTTGTTTTTGGGAAACGGGGTTAAAAAGGGGATTCTTCATACCCAAAGGAAAGGCATCACCAATATATGAAAAAAGAGAACGAGCAGAACACCGCGGCATATTTTTTTCATCAGGGCACGAGCGACTCGGCAT
>JAZOSE010000139.1:0-4755 GCA_045656965.1 Eubacteriales bacterium | reverse complement strand
GCGCGGCTTATAGATATACAAGATATATTATATACGCAAAACTGCCTCTGTGCAAGAGTTTTTTTGCAGTTTTTTCATTTTGTTCAAGAGTTTTTCTCTTTCCTCAGACGAAGCGCGAAAAAAAGACGGTCGATTGACCGTCTTTTTCGTTATTTCAAGTATTTAATCGCATAGTAAAGCGCCCAGTCCTGATCGTTTGCAAACTCGTCGAAGCGCTCGCCCTCATAGCTTCCGAGCGGGCGGTACGGGTTTTGGTGAGATGGGTCGGAGGCGAAAACCGTCACACGCTTAGGATAGAGATATCCGCAAGAGGCAAAGCCGTCGGGGGTGTAAAGGCAGCAGTTGCCGAGAAGATTTTCGCGGATCAGCCTTGCGTGATTTGTTCCAAGCGCCATATCACAGTAGCGATACATTTGTGCCGTTAAGGCGCTCAGCCATTGCGGATAAGTGTCGCCATACGTTTTCTTTTTGCCAAACCAAAACATATCCCAATATCTTAGTGCGATGCCGTACATTTTAAAATCGGGCTGAAGGTCGTAAAACGACTCGGAAATTTTAAGCAGATCGGGGATGCTTTCAAGATATTTTTTGTCCTCGGTAATGAGATAGACCTGAAAAAGGAAGGTGCTCATTAAATTCATCATACCGTTCGCGCAGGAAACCTCGCCCGAGGTGGACTTTGTCCTTCTTCTGTAGATGGAGTCACCGTGCGAAATGAATTTTTGCTTTAAAAGCGCGTATTCCGAGGAAAGCCCCTCTTCCTTTAAGGAGGCAAGAATATCGAACGCCTCAATGCAAGGCGACTCCTGCTCTGCCCCGCCGAGCTCGAAATATTTTAAAAGCACCCGCGCCGCAATCAAAAGGCACTCGGTGTCCTTCGAAAAGCGATACCACTCAAAATAATAGGTGGATACCCAAGGGTAATTATAAAGTCGAAACGTGTCGCTGTCGATGCCGTTTTTCACGGTTCCCGTCTTAACGTCTAAAATCTCTCGCTCGATAAACGCGCGGTGCTTTTTGAGCGACTCCGCGACCTCGGCATCGTATTTTTTCGAAAGGCTTAAAGCCACTAAAGCGCCCATAGAAAGACGCTCGCGCGAAGCATTATGGTCAGAAAAATCCTCACTGTAATACGTTTTTTCTTCCTCGCGGTCGTATATGAGATAAGCGCCCGAAAGCCTTTTGTTTTCACCCGTATACTGTTGCCTTTGCGTGATAAAACAGACTCTTTTTTCAAGCATCTCGTCAAGAGAGCTTAAGACGTTTAGCTTTATAAAGGTCGCTTTACCGTTGACAGTAACGTCTATTTTCTTTTCGCCGAGCGTGTCAAAGGAAGCCTTGGCAAACGCCTTTTCGTTTTGTATCTCGAACGCGATCTTTTCTTCGCCACACACAGCGGAAATGCTTTGGATCGGCTCATCATATTGCAAGTGAAGAGCGAATTCTTCTCCCAAAAATCCGGAATATTTATCGGCAGAAACAAAAGATATACTTTCGCGCTCATCTGAAAAATAAAATTCAAAGGCAATTTTTACACTATCGCCGCACTGCAGAACGGCTTTTTGCGGATACAAAACGATATAGCCTCTGTCCTGCGAGGCATTATCCGTAGCGCAAATATCGCATAAAAGACCGTAGCCCCAAAAGCTTCCTTCTGTCGCCTTTTGAATCAAATAGGGCTTCTGTCCGTCAAGCTTCACAGAATGGATATTACAAACGTCGCCTGCGCACCAAACGTGCGAGTTAGAGCGCGTATGAAGCATATTTTCCTTTTTGTCAAAGAGGTCGTTATAGGGGAAAACAATTCCCGTTTTCTCGGAAAGAGCGGCAGGAGTATCGGAAACGTTTTCAAAAACGTATTCCTCGCAATACCTTCCGTTTTTTACGAATCTTTTGATTGTCAAAGAGAGCGTTTTTTCTTCGTTCATCGCATAAGCGGAAACGAAATCTTCTTTCGCTTCGACTTTATCAAAATGAAAGCCGAGCACATCTCCCCAAGGATAGTCCGCGCGGATCCAGTTCATTCCATAGGGGTCGGACAAAGACACAAGCGCAATGGGACGCCCTGTGCGTTCGTCGAGTGTGACCTTAAAATCCTTACCAAAGAAATCCATACCTTTTCTCAAGCGTTCTGCTTCGCCTTTCATCATTTGTAAGTCCATTATATCACCGATTTCGCGTTTTTTCAAGTAAAGCGCTCCCAAAAAACGAAACAAACGTATAAGAAAATGCTCCTTGTGCAAGAAGTTTTTGACACTTTTTTCACTTTATTCAAAATCTTTTCCTCATCAAAAGCGGTAAACTTTTTTCCAAAAAGCACTTGACTTTTCTTTTAAGCTTTGCTATAATTCTATACGTGCTTGCCGGCGTGATGGAATGGTAGACGTGCTGGACTCAAAATCCAGTCTTGGCGACAAGGTGCGGGTTCAAGTCCCGCTGCCGGCACCAAACAAAGAAGCCCTCCCTTTTGGGAGGGATTTTTTGTTTCGTACAGAATTGCCAACGCAGAACCCCTCGCTTTAGCGGATGGGCGTTGCGCTCATCACAAAGAAAAGAAGAAAACAAAGGCAGGCGCAACGCTTGGGTTCGTAAGTCCCGCTGCCGGCACCAAGAAAAGACAGATGGGCTTTTGTCCGTCTGTCTTTTCTTTATGTAGGATCAACCGACTTGAACCTCGTTCATTCCACTATGGAATGAACAGACTTTGCGAAATTTACACTTTGTTATCGCGCAAGCTTGGCGCAAAGTCGCTACAAGCTCCCGCTGCCGGCACAAAACAAAAACCGCGCGAGCGTCGCGTGGTTCAATAGAGAGGAATGAAAAGCGCGAAAACTGTATTTTTTTGTAAAAAACGACGAAATCGTATTTTTTTACTATTATATATTGACAATCTTACGCGCGCGTGATAAAATAATAAAGATAAAATTGAAATACAAAAGAAGGAGGATACGACTATATGAAGATTACACTAAAGAACGCGAACGTATTTTCCGACGGTCAGTTCAAAAGAGGTAACGTATCTCTCAATACGGGGAATGCCATTTCTATTCCCTCTCCCCTTTCCGACGCTTCTTCTTTTTACGTTTTTCCCGGTTTCACCGATGTGCATGTGCATTTTCGTGAGCCGGGTTTTTCTTATAAGGAGACGATCAAGACGGGAAGCGCGGCGGCGGCGCACGGCGGCTATACTGCCGTTTGCACGATGCCGAATCTAAACCCTACCCCCGACTCGCTTAAAAATCTCACGCTTCAGCTGGACCGCATCAAGTCCGACGCGTCCGTGCGCGTGCTTCCCTTCGGCAGTATTACGAAGGGCGAGGAAGGCAAGGAGCTTTCCGATATGGAAGCGCTCGCTCCCTTCGTTTGCGGCTTTTCGGACGACGGACGCGGCGTGGATAACACCGCTCTTATGCGCGAGGCTATGGAAAGAGCAAAGGCTCTTGACAAGGTCATCTCCGCACACTGTGAGGACGGAACGGCACCGAAGGACTCCCCCGAGGCTGAATGGCGCCAGATCGAGCGCGATATCAAGCTGGTGGCGGACATCGGCTGTAAATACCACGTTTGCCACATTTCCACCAAGGAAAGCGTGGCTTTGATCCGCGAGGCAAAGGCATCGGGTGTGAACATCACCTGTGAAACGGCACCGCATTACTTAACGCTTACCGACGGTATGAAGGAGGATTCGGGCAACTTCCGCATGAACCCTCCCCTGCGCAACAGCTTTGACGTGATCGCTCTTATTGAGGGTGTTGCCGACGGTACGGTGGATATGATCGCTACCGACCACGCTCCCCACTCCGCCGAGGAAAAGGGACGCGGATGGAAGGACAGCTTAAACGGCGTTGTAGGTCTTGAAACGGCATTCCCCATGCTTTACACCTCCTTGGTAGAAACGGGCGTTATCAGGCTTGAGGACCTTGTGCGCCTGATGAGTGTGGCACCCAACGAGCGCTTTGGCATTCCAAGCTCCGGTTATACGGTGTATGACCTCGGTGCCGACTACATTATCGACGCAAACGATTTTCTCACGATGGGAAAAAGCTCGCCCTTCCTTCACCAGAGGGTGCGCGGAAAATGCGTTGCGACGGTGCTTGACGGACGTGCGGTTTACTTAAACCCCGAATACGTCTAACTCATTTGTTTTAAAAATTGTGTATATAGAGAAAGGAACGGAAGGCTTTATGGCAAAAAGAACAGACTTAAAAAGAATTATGATCATCGGCTCGGGTCCTATCGTTATCGGTCAGGCGGCTGAATTCGATTACGCGGGCACGCAGGCTTGCCTTGCACTCAAGGAAGAAGGTTACGAGGTTATCCTCGTCAACTCCAACCCCGCAACCATTATGACGGATACCACCGTTGCGGACAAGGTTTATATGGAGCCCTTGACGCTGGAATATATTGCGAAGATCATTCGCTACGAGCGCCCCGATGCTATCGTTCCCGGTATTGGCGGACAAACGGGTCTGAATATGGCTATGCTCCTTGAAAAGAAGGGTATCTTAAAGGAAGCAGGCGTTGAGCTGCTCGGCACCTCCAGCGAGAGCATTGAGCGCGCGGAGGACCGCGAGCTCTTTAAGCAGCTTTGCGAGGAGATTGGCGAGCCCGTTATCCCCTCGGATATCGCAAACACGGTAGAGGAGGCGGCGGCTGTTGCGGATAAGATCGGCTACCCTGTTGTTCTTCGTCCTGCCTTTACCCTCGGCGGCACGGGCGGCGGCTTTGCCGCAAACCGCGAGGAGCTTTTAGAGC
>JAZOSE010000138.1:0-8441 GCA_045656965.1 Eubacteriales bacterium | reverse complement strand
ATTGCCTCGGCGTTTATCGCTATGGAGGCTCTTAAGGAGTGCGGCTTTACCGCTCGCCCTGTGAAGCTTCTTTTACAAAGCGACGAGGAAACAAGCAGCCGCCAGAGCGAAAAGCGAACGGTCGCCTTTCTTACTGAAAAGGCAAGAGGCGCTATCGCCTTTTTAAACTGTGAGCCGCACAGACGCGGACTTGTTACCATAGCACGCAAAGGGATTTCACGCTACGAGTTTACGGTCATCGGCAAGGCGGAGCACGCTGCGGAATGCTATCTTGGTAAGAATGCCATCGCGGAGGCGGCACACAAGATCCTCGCGCTGGAAGAAATGAAAAATCCCGACGGTATCACCGTCAACTGCGGACTCGTCTTGGGCGGCACAGCGGAAAACACCGTTCCCGACAAATGCACCTTTACCGTTGACGTTCGCTATACCACGAAGGAAGAAATGGCATACGCCGACGCTTTTGTAAAAAAGGTTGCCGACAACGCGTATATTACGGGCACGGAATGCTACCTCACGCTGAAAAGCCAACGCATTCCTATGGAGCTCACGGAAAGAAACGAGGCGCTTCTTTCTTCTTTGAATAAAATATACCGAAAGCACGGCTTGTCGGTTCTTGAACCAAGACATGCGGGCGGTGGCTCTGATGCGGCTTATATCACGGCGGCAGGCATCCCTTGCCTTGACACCTTCGGCGTGGTCGGTGACGGCATACACGCCAAAACCGAATGCGCTGATATTTCCTCGCTTACTCTCTCGGCAAAGATGCTGGCACTTGCGGCTATATATTTATAAAAAGAGGGGCTTCCCCCTCTTTTTTCTTTTTCTACAAAAAATACATTTTTTCTTAACAATTCGCGCACACGGACGTGATATAATTATCCTTGAAGAAGTATTTGTGCAAAGGAGACAGAGTATGGACTACACAAAAAACAACAAAATAAGAATCATTATCGTGTTCGTGGCACTCTTTTTGGCTGTTTCCACGCTTTTGATGCTTATTTTCTTTGCGGGCAAAAAGACCTACACCGTTACCTTTGACTTAAACGGAGGCACGCTGCTCAGCGGCTCTTTAACCCAGCACGTTACGCGTGGGCAGAACGCCTCCCCGCCTAAGACCGTGAAGGAGGGTGCATATTTTCTTTCGTGGAACGAGTCGTACAGAGAAATCACGCGCGACATTGTCATTGAGGCGGTTTGGGAATACAAGACCACCCCCGGTATTGTTTACGCCGACAGCGAGAACCAAAACTTTACCGAAATTACGGGCGCGTACAAATATATAAAGGGAGACGTTTATATCGGCTCCTCTCACGAGGAAAAGAAGGTTCTCGGCATTAAAGCCGCCGCCTTTGCCGAGTGCGTGGATATTACGAGAGTTTATCTTCTTGACGGTCTTTTGACCATTGAAGAGAAAGCATTTTACGGCTGCAGCTCTCTTAAAGAGATTGAAATTCCCGAAACGATATCCAGACTCGGAAACAACGCCTTTTGGGGCTGTGAATCGCTGGAAACGCTCGTTTTAAACGAGGGGCTTCGGGAGATCGGCGAGAGCGCCTTTGAGGGTTGCTCCTCGCTAAAGGAGCTGACGATTCCCAAAAGCGTTACCAAAATCGGCAAGAATGCCTTTTTAGGCTGTACGGATCTCGTTATTAAGCTCGGCTTCTCTAAAGAGGAAATACCGAAGGACTGGGACGAGGACTGGTACGGCGACGCAGAGATCATTTGGGAGGCGGATTTGGACGAAGGCATCGGCGAAGAGGAAAATACGGATAAAGGCTAACGGCGACTCGATTTTTTGAAAAAGGAGGGGATATTATGCACATTATGCACATGCTCGGCATCATTTCCGCGGTTTTCTTCGTTGCGCTGTTTTTGATGTGCTTTTTCCGCGACTGGCTTCGCGCGCACTCCTTTATCAACTATCTCTTTATCGCGGCAGACGTTCTCGTTTTCTTCGCATGGAATTACGCGGCGTATGAGCTTGGTTGGCTCTCCGACGGATTTATGACGCTAGAAAATATCAGCCCGTTTATTTGCACCCTCATTCCCTTTACGCTGATTTTAAGCGAGAAGATCAATAAATACGCCTATCCCGCGATTGCATTTCTTGGCTTCGGCATGTTCCTTGCGATGTTTATCAGCCCCGAGCACGCATATCTTTTCAGCTACAAAAACGAGGCGCTCTTTATTCACGTTTCCGAAGCGGCGTGCCATCTGGTTATGGCGCTGTACGCATTCTACCTTGTGCTTACCGACAAGGTCACACTGACGCTTAAAAACCTCCTTCGCTCGGTTATATTTATCTTTTCAGTGGTTGGATACGGTGTGCTTTTAAACCTGTTCTTTCATAAAAACAATTTTGGCATGGATATGTACGGCTCGGCATCGATCTATTTTATTGATATTTTTGACTCCTTTGCCGCTACCTTTATTGCTTACCTATTCGGTATCTTTGCGGTGCTTTGCCTTGGATACCTTACCTCTTATCTCGTAGACAAGCTCACCAAAGCCCCCACGAAAAAAAAGAGCTCTCCCGAAGCGGAAGAGAGAAAATAAGAAAGAGGAACGCTCTCGCGTTCCTCTTTTTGTTTATACCTTATTTTTTGAGCGATGCGGCGATCTCACGAAGAAGGGCGGACTGCTCGCGGATATTAGCGAGGTAATCCTCCTTTTCTTCAAGGGCGGCTTTTGCCTTTTCCGCCTCCATTGCCTTGGCTTCCTCTGCCTTCGCGGCTTCAAGGGCTGCCTTTTCTGCGGCCTCGGCTTCCTTTTGCGCGATCTCCTTCGCCTGAAGGCGTCTTTCAAAGCCGCGGATGACACGCACGGCGAAGAATATGCTGAAGGCGATGATCAGAAAATCAACGATGGTTTGGAGCCATAGACCGTACTGCACCGAGATCTTGGCAATCTCTGCACCTGCCTCGTCAACAGATGCTTCGCGCAGAACAAGCTCCCATTCCTCAATGCTCTTACCGCTGGTAAGATAAGTAATAAAAGGGGTAATAACGTACTTAACGAGTCCGTTTACGATGGCATTGAACGCCGTTGCGATAACGACACCGACTGCCATATCAAGAACGTTGCCCTTGGTAATAAATTTCTTAAAATCGGAGAAAAAGCTCACCTTTTCCTTCTTGATTTTCTCAAGCTTTTTCTTGCGGCGATTCTTTTTCTCTTTTTCCTCGCCTTCCTTGATTTTTTTATCCATTGCTTCTTGGTCAAGATGTCCCATTTTACGTCCTCCTTTAAGGCTTGATGTCATCATTTTAACATACGGAGTCTTCTTTGTCAATATCTTATAGAAAAACGGCAATATCTTCTATGCCTTCGCCGCTGTAATAACGGCGAAGCAGACGTGCCGTACATCTCTTATAAAGAGAAAACCGGCGGCTTGCCTCGGCCTCATTGCTATATACCTTCCAAAGACCGGCGCTCTTGTAACGCGTGCCGCCGTTTAAAATAAACCCCAAAACGTCAAGCGGCGGATAACCGAGGAAAAGACCCATTTCGTGCGGGAAGCGATCACATTCTCCCAGACGTCCCGCGAGATAACGCAGCTGAGAAGCCAAGCTTTCCTCAGGATATTTGTAGGCAGAAAGGATACCTTGTGCAATTTCGTCTGAAAGGTCGCGATCAAGCATAGCAGGTCGAAAGGCGTAGAGCAATGCCCTCCCATCCTTCACGCGCAAGGGCGAAAGAATCACCCCCTTCGGCGCTAACAAGCCTCCGACACGATGAAGCTGCGCGTCTAACACCCACCTTTCGTGGAAGGGATAGGTGAAGGCGCCTGCCGTTTTTAATGCGGCAAGCGTGGGTGCGCAAAAGCGGATCAGTGCCTCTATCATTCTCTTTTCCCTTCGTTTTTTCTTTTAGTTTTCCCTGCCTTCATTTCAATTATAAGAAAAAGGAAAGGCGCCGCGGCGCTTTTCCTTTTACAAAAAATAACTAACGACCATCATCACGGCAAATCCGATAAGAAGCGAGAAGGTAGAGGCACGGTTTACCTCGCTTGAGTGTGTCTCGGGAATCATTTCGTCGCTGATAACGAAAAGCATAGCACCGCCCGCGAAGGCGAGTGCGAAGGGGAGTATCGCCTCGGAAATCCCGACGGCGAGATAGCCGACGAGGGTACCTATAACCTCTATGACACCCGTAAATATGGCGATGAGAAGCGTTCGTGCCTTGCTGATGCCGCCTGAGAGCATCGGGGCGATGACCACCATTCCCTCGGGAATGTTTTGTAGAGCGATACCACCTGAGACCGAGAGCGCCGCCGCCACATCACCCGTGCCGAAGGCAACGCCCGCGGCGATCCCCTCGGGGAGATTATGGACAGCGATCGCCGTGACAAAAAGAAGCACGCGGCGCACGCGACGGTTTTCCTCGCTCGGCGCTTCTTTATTAAGCCCCACAAGCTGATAAAGGTGCGGTGTCATTTTATCAAAAAGCACCAGCACCCACGCGCCGACGAAAATGCCGAGAAGAGAAAGCGGGAGCGCCCACACACCGCCATAGGAAAGCGAGGGCAAGATGAGCCCTACCACCGACGAGGCGAGCATCACGCCTGCTGCAAAGGAAAGAACAAGATCGCTGAAGGTGCGAGAGAGGTTTTTAAATATAAAGCCAATAAGCGCACCCACGACGGTGGCACCGCCGACGCCGAGCGCACTTATCCAAACGATATGCATAAAAAGACAGATCCTTTCTAACGTCTTTCCTTTTCAGTATATGCTGCGCTACGCTTGTTGGAAAATATTAGTTTATCTCTTGTATTTTGCGTTTTGGTATGCTATAATAAAGTGTTAGGTTTTGAAAAAACGAAAGGAATTTCTTATGAAAGAGGTTATTCTTTGTAAATACGGGGAGATCGTGCTTAAGGGCGCCAACCGCGCGACCTTTGAAGCAAAGCTCGCCAGAGAGCTTCGCGCGCGTGCTGCCCTCTACGGTCGCTTCCATATCAGCTATGCGCAAAGCACCATATATATTGAGCCGCTTGATGATTTTGCCGACATTGACGGAATGCTGGAGGCGGCAAAGCGCGTCTTTGGTATTGCGGGCGTTACCCGCGCCGCCGTTTGCGAAAAGAGCCTTGACGCGATCCTGGATTGTGCTAAGGAATATCTCGCACCCAAGCTCTTGGGCGTGAAAACCTTCAAGGCAGAGGCGAAGCGCTCGGACAAGTCCTTCCCTCTTTCCTCCCCCGAGATCGCCGCGCAGGTTGGCGGTGCCATTCTCGGTGCTGTCGGCGGTATCCGTGTGGATATCCATAACCCCGAACTAACGGTGCGCGTAGAGATCCGCGAGGGCGGTGCGTACCTGCATGCAGGACAAGAGCGCGGTGCGGGCGGTATGCCCTATCGCTCGGGCGGTCGCGGTCTGCTTCTCCTTTCGGGCGGCATCGACTCTCCCGTTGCGGGCTATATGATGGCAAAGCGCGGCGTGGAGATCGAGGCGCTTCACTTTGAGTCCTATCCCTATACGAGCGACCGCGCAAGAGAAAAGGTGTTTACTCTTGCGGATAAGCTTTGCGCGTATACGGGAAGAATGTATATCCACGTTATCTCCTTAACGCGTGTGCAGGAGGAGCTTCGCGACAACTGTGAGGAGGAGTACTTTACCCTCCTTTTGCGTATCTTTATGATGACGCTTGCCGAGCGCTGTGCCAAGGGCTATCACTGTCAGGCTCTCATCACGGGCGAGAGCCTCGGTCAAGTGGCAAGCCAGACGATGGAGGCGCTCACCGTAACGGACAGCGTGGTAAATATGCCCGTTTTCCGTCCTCTTATCGGTATGGACAAGGAGGAAATCGTTCGCATCTCGCGCCTCATTGACACCTTTGAAACCTCTATTTTACCCTTTGAGGACTGTTGCACGGTCTTTACCCCCAGACACCCGCGCACGCGCCCCGAGCTTTCTAAGGTGCTTGAACAGCTCAAGAAGGTGGATTTTGAGAGCCTTTGCGACGAGGCGTTCAAGGGAATGTATACGGTTAAGCGCTCGATCTACACGGGCGAGGAAGAGCATTATAACGCCCCACAACAAAACTAAAGGTGCAAAGCTATGAATTTAAAAGAAGAAATCAACAGAAGACGAACCTTTGCGATCATCTCGCACCCCGACGCGGGTAAAACCACCTTAACGGAGAAGTTTCTCCTTTACGGCGGCGCTATTCAGTCGGCAGGCTCTGTTAAGGGCAAGGCATCCGACAAGCACGCTGTTTCCGACTGGATGGAGATCGAAAAGAAGCGCGGTATTTCCATTACCTCCTCGGTTATGCAGTTTGAGTACGAGGGCTATTGCATCAATATTCTTGACACGCCCGGTCACCAGGACTTCTCCGAGGACACCTACCGCACGCTGATGGCGGCAGACTCGGCGGTCATGGTTATCGACGCGGCAAAGGGTATCGAGCCGCAAACGCGAAAGCTCTTTAAGGTTTGTGCTATGCGCGACATTCCGATCTTTACCTTTATCAACAAGATGGACCGCGAGGCGAGAGATCCCTTTGATCTTCTCGACGAATTAGAGCACGAGTTCGGCATAGGCACCTATCCTATGAACTGGCCGATCTCCTGCGGTGTCAATTTTAAGGGCGTTTTCGACCGTATTGGCAGACGCGTTATTTCGTATAGCGATTCTCACCGCGGTCGCGACAGGCTTGCATCTATTGATTGCGATATTACCGATATCGAGAAGCTTGATGAGCTGATCGGTGAATACAGACGCGCAGAGCTGGTTGAGCAGGTAGAGCTTCTTGACGGCGCATCCTACGACTTCGACCTTGACGCTGTGCGTCACGGCAAGCTCTCCCCCGTTTTCTTCGGCTCGGCGCTCAACAACTTCGGTATTGAAAGCTTCCTTGAGCAGTTCTTGAGGCTGACGACCTCGCCCCTTCCCCGCAAAACGCTTGACGGCGTGATCGATCCCTTTGACGAGAGCTTCTCGGCGTTTGTTTTCAAAATTCAAGCCAACATGAACAAGGCGCACCGCGACCGCATCGCCTTTATGCGTATCGTTTCGGGTCGCTTTGATAAAAACCGCGACTACTATCACGTGCAGGCGGCAAAGAGCCTGCGCCTTTCCCAGCCTCAGCAGATGATGGCGCAAGAGCGCGAGGTCATTGACGAGGCTTATGCGGGCGATATCATCGGCGTGTTTGACCCCGGCATCTTCTCCATTGGCGACACGATATGCGACGCCTCGAACAAGGTGCGCTTTGAGGGTATCCCTACCTTTGCGCCCCAGTGCTTTACGATGGTGGAGCAGATCGACTCGATGAAGCGCAAGCAGTTCTCTAAGGGTATGAACCAGATTGCCCAAGAGGGTGCTATTCAGATGTTTATTGGGCCCGAGTCGGGTATGGAGCGCGTGTACGTCGGCGTAGTCGGCGTGCTTCAGCTGGAAGTGCTGGAGTCGCGTATGAAATCGGAGTACGGTGTCAGCTACCGCTCCTATCCTCAGCCCTACACCCTCATTCGCCGCATTCCCGAGGGCGTTGACCCCAAGACGCTTCACCTGTACGACGTTAAGTGGGTGCAAGACTTCCGGGGCAACAACTATCTTCTTTTCAGCTCCGACTGGCATATTCGCCACACGCTTGAATACAACAAAGAGCTTACCCTCTTAGAGTTTGGAGAATAAAGAAAAAGAACCCGATTTTCATGGAAAATCGGGTTCTTTTTTAGTGGTAAGCGAAGCGCTTTTCTCAGAAAGCGATGCGCTTTTCGATGTAGTCCTTAACCTCAGAGATCGGGATGCGGACCTGCTCCATCGTGTCGCGGTCACGAACGGTAACGCAGTTGTCTGCGGGGGTGTTCTCGTCACCGACGGTAGCAAAGTCAACCGTGATGCAGAAGGGCGTTCCGATCTCGTCCTCGCGGCGATATCTCTTACCGATAGAACCGGTCTCGTCGTAGTCTACGGGGAAATATTTTGCAAGCTCGTCGTAGATCTCGCCTGCCTTATCGCCAAGCTTCTTGGAAAGGGGCAGGATTGCCGCCTTGTAGGGCGCGAGGGCGGGGTGCAGGTGAAGCACCACGCGGGTGTCGTTCTTCTCTGCGTCAAGAACCTCCTCATCGTAAGCATCAACAAGGAAAGCAAGAGCCACGCGGTCAGCGCCGAGCGAGGGCTCAACAACGTAGGGGGTGTAGTGCTCATTGGTTTCGGGATCAAAATAGGTCATATCCTTGCCGCTGAACTTTTCGTGCTGACCGAGGTCGTAGTCGGTTCTGTCGGCAATGCCCCAAAGCTCGCCCCAGCCGAACGGGAAGAGGAACTCAAAGTCGGTGGTTGCCTTGGAATAGAAGCAAAGCTCCTCGGGATCATGGTCACGAAGACGAAGGTTCTCTTCTCTCATGCCGAGGTCAAGAAGCCACTGCTTGCAGAATGCCTTCCAATAAGCAAACCATTCAAGGTCGGTGCCGGGCTTGCAGAAGAAC
>JAZOSE010000137.1:0-19733 GCA_045656965.1 Eubacteriales bacterium | reverse complement strand
CAGCGCCAAGGAGCTGGACGTAATCGTTGCCAGCACCGCGCTTGACGTGGCTCCCACCTACACCTTGAAGAGCTATTCGGTCAATTCCAGCAACGTGATCGGCGCCAGCGCGCACATTGAGCTTGAAAAGGACGGCGAGATCTTGCGCGGCATCAGCCTTGGCGACGGTCCTGTCGACGCGGCGTTCCTTGCTATTGAGCAGATCGTCGGACATCACTTTGAGCTTGACGACTTTGGCATTCGCGCCTTGACCGAGGGTCAGGAGGCTGTCAGTGAAACGGTCGTCCGTCTGCGCGCGGGTGGCAAGCTCTACTCCGGCAGAGGCGTTTCCACCGATATTATCGGATCGAGTATCCGCGCCTACGTCAGCGCCCTCAACAAGATCTGCTTTGAGGAAGCATAATCCTATCAAAAGAGAGGAAAACATATGAAGTTATCGTTTTCGACCAACCGCTGGAACGGCACGTCGATGGAGGAGTTTTTCTCCATGGCGAAGGAATACCGTTTTCGCGGCATTGAGATACACACGGTAAAGGACTGCCCCGCGGGCGAGTGCACCGAGCTTTACCACCGCGCCGTTTCGCTTGGCATTGCCATTTCGTGCATCGATATGGTGGCAAACGTCGGCGCTGACGACGACACCGAGGCAAAGCGCGAGCTTTCCGAATGCATTGCCGCTGCGCACAGACTTCACACGCCCTATCTGCGCTTGCGCGCCGAGGCGGGTGACGGCGCGGTGGAGAACACCGAGAAATTCCTTGCCTACGCGCTCCCCGAGGCTCATAAGGCCTCGCTCGTCCTTTTGATCGAGACGGTTGGCGCGTATGCCGACACGGGCGTGCTTGCCGGCACGCTTCGCCGCTATGCCGACGATTCGCTCGGCGCTCTTTGGGACGTTTACTATCCCTATATGGAGAAGGGCGAAAGTGCGGAGACCACCATTCGCAATCTCGGTGCGTACGTGCGCCACGTGCATATGAAGGATGCCGACGCGCTCGGCGAATACCGCCCCGTCGGTGAGGGCAAGATGCCCATCGGCGAGTTTATGAACGCGCTCCGCTCCATCAACTACGACGGCTACGTTTCTGCTGAGTGGGACCCCGATTGGATGGAGGAGATCGGCGAGGCGGCGATCATTTTCCCTCACTTCTATACCTATATGTCGCGCTACAAGGATCCCTCGCGCAACCGCGTTTCTCTTTACGAAAACAAGAGAAAGACGGGCAAGTACGTTTGGAAGAAGGAAGCGCTGATTGAAAAGACCTTCGGACAGGTGCTTGACACGATGGTCGAGCTTTTCCCCGACCAGTACGCCTTCAAGTATACCACGCTGGATTACACGCGCACCTATTCCGAGTTCCGCGACGACGTGGATAATTTCGCCCGCGCTCTCGTTTCCCTCGGTGTGAAGGCGGGCTCTCACGTGGCTCTTTGGGCAACCAACCTTCCCGAGTGGTATATCGCCTTCTGGGCAACCGTAAAGATCGGTGCCGTTCTCGTTACCGTCAATACCGCTTATAAGATCCACGAGGCAGAGTACCTTTTGCGTCAGTCCGACACCCATACTCTGATCATGGAAAAGGGCTACCGCGATTCGCACTACGACGAGATCATCGCTGAGCTTTGCCCCGAGCTTGAAAAGACCAAGGCGGGCGACGCGCTTCACGCGGAGCGCCTGCCCTTCCTTCGTAACGTTATCACCCTCGGCTATAAGCAGAAGGGTTGCCTCTCGTTCGATGAGGCGATGGCGCGCGCTGACCGCGTTCCCCACGAGGAAATTCTCAGAATGGCAGCTGCTGTTGACGTGCACGACGTTTGCAATATGCAGTACACCTCGGGCACGACGGGCTTCCCCAAGGGCGTTATGCTCACCCACTACAATATCGTGAACAACGGCAAGTGCATCGGTGACCGAATGGATCTTTCCACCGCTGACCGCTTGATGATCCAGGTGCCGATGTTCCACTGCTTCGGCATGGTGCTTGCTATGACTGCGTCGATGACGCATGGCACGACGCTCCATCCGCTTCCGTATTTCTCCCCCAAGCCCGCGCTTGCGTGCATCCATAACGAGCATATTACCGCCTTCCACGGCGTTCCCACGATGTTTATCGCGCTGCTTGAGCATCCCGACTTCCCGAAGACCGACTTCTCCTATATGAGAACGGGCATTATGGCGGGCTCGCCCTGTCCCATCTCGGTTATGGAGGACGTGGTAAACAAAATGAATATGAAGGAGATCACCATCGTATACGGTCAGACCGAGGCGTCGCCCGGCTGCACGATGAGCTCCACCGATGATCCGCTTGAGGTCCGCGTCGGCACCGTCGGCAGAAGCCTGCCCGAGATCGAGTGCCGCATCGTTGACCCCGAAACGGGCGACGAGCTTCCCGACGGTGTTACGGGCGAATTTGTGGCACGCGGCTACAATATTATGAAGGGCTACTACAAGATGCCCGAAGCGACTGCCAAGGCAATTGACGAGGACGGCTGGCTTCATACGGGAGACCTTGCCTGCCGCACCCCCGAGGGCAACTACCGTATTACAGGACGCCTTAAGGATATGATCATTCGCGGCGGTGAGAACATTTACCCCAAGGAGATCGAGGAATTTATCTACACGCACCCGAAGGTCAGCGACGTGCAGGTCATCGGCGTGCCCGACGAGCAGTACGGCGAGGAGATCATGGCTTGCATCATCTTAAAAGAGGGTGAGAGCATGACCGAGGCGGAAATGAAGGAATACGTGCTTTCCCATATGGCGAAGCACAAGGTGCCGAAGTATATTGATTTTGTCGACGCTTTCCCGATGAACGCCGCGGGTAAGATCTTGAAGTACAAGATGCGTGAGGATGCCGTTGAGAAGCTCGGGCTTCACAAGGCGGCAAAGATCGTTACCGCATAAAAAGACAACTGTTCTTTACAAAAACGCCAAAAGACGGAAAGGAAACCGAAATGATCATCGATGCGCATTGCCACATATACCCCGATGCCATTGCCTCGCGCGCGGTATCGTATACGGGTAGCTTCTACGGTATGCCGCTTCTTTACGACGGCACCGAAGCAACGCTTCGCCGTGTGCATGATGAGGCGGGTATTTCCCACGCGGTGATCTTCTCGGTTGCCACGCGACCGTCTCAGGCGAGCGGCATCAACCGCTTTATTGCCGAGCGCGTGGCGGCGTCGAACGGACGCTTTGTCGGTCTTGGAACGGTACACCCCGACAGCCCGACCTTAAAAGAGGATATTGAAAATATCATTTCCCTCGGTCTTCGCGGCGTTAAGCTTCACCACGATATTCAACGCATAAAGATCGACGACTACCGTTGCCTTAAAATTTACGAGCTGTGCGAGGGAAGGCTTCCCGTGCTTCTTCATTGCGGAGACCACCGCTACGACTTCTCCAACCCCAACCGCTTGCGTCCGATACTGGAGATCTTTACGGGTCTTGAGGTCATCGGTGCACATTTCGGCGGCTGGTCGGTATGGCAGGAGGCGGAGGATATGCTCTCGGAGTTCAAGAATTTTTCGGTAGACACCTCCTCCTCGCTTTATGCGCTCTCGCCCGAGAAGGCGAGGGAAATGATCCGTCACTTTGGCGCGGATCGCGTGATGTTTGCCACCGATTTTCCGATGTGGAGCATTTCGGACGAGCTTGCCCGCTTTGATGCGCTGGGGCTTACCGAGGCGGAAAGGGAAGCGGTGCTGTATAAAACCGCCGCTCGCCGCTTTGGATTTACATATTGAAAAAGGGAAAATAATTCAAAAAACAGGGAAAAAAGAAAGAAAAGCACTTGACAAATTGGGTTTTCGGTGCTATAATCATTCCATAATTTATAAAGGCTATGACGAAGACGGACGAGGAAAAAAGCTTCCAGAGAGTCGGTGACGGTGTGAATCCGACAGTAGATTTCTTCAAGTCCCATCCCTTCCGAGCCGAGGCTCTCAAAGCGAAAAAGCAAGTAGGGGCTTCCGTATGGCTGCGTAAAAGCACAGAGTTTTCTTGAACTCGCTAAGGGGCGCTACGGCGCAATTTGAGTGGTACCGCGGATAATGTAATGTTACCCGTCTCAAAGAAATTTGAGACGGGTTTATTTTTTAAAAAATGAAAGGAGACAGCGCATCATGAGTAAAACCGTAAATTCTTTGGCGGAGGTCGCCGCACGTATTAAGGAGATGCGTGAGATTCTCGGACTTTCCGTTGAGGAAATGGCAGAAAAAACGGAGGTTTCTCTTGAAACCTACAAGGCATACGAGAAGGGAGAGACCGATCTTCCCTTTACCTTTATTCATAAATGCACCCTTGCCTTCGGCGTGGACTTAAGCGATCTTCTCGAGGGTCACAGCGCAAAGCTTTCCTCTTATACCGTAACCAGACGCGGACAGGGTCAGCTGACGGCGAAGGAGAACGGCATTGAGATCAGCAATATGGCGCCCAAGTTCAGAAACAAGCTGGCAGAGCCCTATTGGGTGCGCTATGAGTATTCCGAGGCGCTTCAAAACAAGCCGATCCACACCACCACCCACGGCGGTCAGGAGTTTGACCTTGTGATCAGCGGCTCCTTGAAGGTACAGATCGGTGAGCATACCGTTATTTTGGAAGAGGGCGACAGCATCTACTACGAGAGCGGCACGCCTCACGGTATGATCGCCGTTGGCGGCAAGGACTGCGTGTTCTGTGCGGTCGTTCTCCCTGATGAAAAGGATGCGGACGTCTCCGAGATCGAGAAGAGCATCGTAAAGGCGGGCGCGAAGCGCGACCTTCTGATCAACAAATTCGTGCATACCGTCGAGGACGAGAAGGGAACATTGACCGAGATCTCCTTTGAAAACGAGAACACGTATAACTTTGCCTTTGACACGGTTGATGCGATTGCCGACAAGTACCCCGACAAGCTCGCGATGCTTCATATCTCAAACGATAAGACCGAGCGCCGCTTTACTTATCGCGACATTAAGAAGGCATCGGCACAGTGTGCCAACTATTTCAAATCGCTCGGCATCGGCAAGGGTGACAAGGTTATGGTGGTGCTTAAGCGTCACTATGAGTTCTGGTTCACCATCTTGGCGCTTCATAAGCTCGGTGCCGTGGCGATCCCCGCGACCAATCAGCTCAAATCGCACGACTTTGAGTATCGCTTCAAAGCGGCTTCCGTGAAGGCGATCGTCTGCACGGGAACTGACAAAACCGCCGCAGAGGTTGACATTGCGGCAGAAAATTGTAAAGAATTGGTTTGCAAAATCATGGTGCAGGGCAAGCGCGAGGGCTGGCACGATTTCGCCGAAGAGTACAAGCTTTTCAGCACCCACTTCGAGCGTACCGCCGACACCGCGTGCGGCAACGATCCTATGCTGATGTTCTTCACCTCGGGTACAACGGGATACCCCAAGATCGCCGCGCACAGCTATAAATACGCGCTCGGTCACTTCCCGACGGCAAGATACTGGCACGACGTGCATCCCGAGGACCTTCACCTGACCATCTCCGAAACGGGCTGGGGCAAGGCACTGTGGGGCAAGCTCTACGGTCAGTGGATGTGCGAGGGTGCCGTTTTCGTGTACGACTTTGACCGCTTTAACGCCGCGGACATCCTTCCGATGTTTGCAAAATACCGTATCACCACCTTCTGCGCTCCGCCCACGATGTATCGTATGCTGATCAAGGAGGATATCTCGGGCTACGACCTTTCAAGCATCCGCCACGCAACGACGGCGGGTGAGGCACTCAACCCCGAGGTGTTCCATCAGTTCAAGAAGGCAACGGGGCTTTCCATTATGGAGGGCTTCGGTCAGACCGAGACCACCCTTACCATCGGCACGCTCGTCGGTATGACGCCGAAGCCGGGTGCGATGGGCAAGGCAATGCCGCTTTACGACCTTGATATCGTAGACGCCGACGGCAACAGCGTCGGCAACGGTGAAAACGGCGAGGTCGTCATTCGCACCGACAAGGGCGCACCCTGCGGACTCTTCCTCGGCTACTACGGCGACGAGGAAAAAACGCGCGACGCTTGGCACGACGGCATGTATCACACGGGCGACGTGGCTTGGCGCGATGAGGACGGGTATTTCTTCTACGTCAGCCGTATCGACGACGTTATCAAGTCGTCGGGCTACCGCATTGGTCCCTTTGAGATCGAGAACGTGATTATGGAGCTTCCGTACGTGCTTGAGTGCGGCGTTTGTGCCGCGCCCGACGAGGTCAGAGGTCAGGTCGTTAAGGCTTGCATCGTTTTGACGAAGGGCACGGAGCCCACCGACGCGCTCAAAAAGGAGATCCAAGAGTACGTCAAAACGCATACGGCTCCCTATAAATATCCCCGTATCGTTGAGTTCCGCACCGAGCTTCCCAAGACCATCAGCGGAAAAATTCAAAGAAATAAGCTTTAATAACACAAAAAAACGACAGATTTTTTCTTGATACTATTGACAAATAAGAAAGATACTGTTATACTTATACTACAAAAGAATAAAAGGCGTTGACGAAGAGGACGCTTGGTATACCTTGCAGAGAACCGACGGTGGGTGCGAGTCGGGAGCGTGTGCCTTGCGGTCGGTAGCTTCCGAGCCGAAGGGAAGAAAGCACGCGTGTGCCGTAGAACCCTTCCGTGATTGCTGCGTTAAGGCATAGGGCTTAGTAGAGTCTGAGAGTGGCACGAAGGTGCAATTTGAGTGGTACCGCGGGATATAATTTGATTTATAGCTCGTCTCAAAGTTATCAGTATCTTTGGGGCGGGCTTTTTTATTCTTTTGACCGTCAGGAAAAGGAAAGAAATATGGAACAGAAATTAACAGGTCTCGACGTTAAGATCAGGGAAATGGCCGCCCGTATCCGTGATATGCGCGAAATTATGTCGCTCACGGTTGCCGAAATGGCAAGAAAGACGAACGTCAGCGAAGAGGAGTATATCGCTTGCGAAAACGGCGAGCGCGATCTTAACTTCGCCTTCATCTATCGCTGTGCGCTTGCTTTTAGCGTTGACGTTACCGACATCATTGAGGGTACGAGCCCGAAGCTTGCCGCCTATACCGTCACCCGAAGCGGTGAGGGTCAGCGCATTGAAAAGGCGCACGGCATGACCTATTACAACCTCGCCTCCGCCTTCCGTAACCGTATTGCCGAGCCGCTTTTCGTGCGCGCCGAATACAGAGCGGACCGCGAGATCGAGGTCACCACGCACGACGGTCAGGAGTGCGACGTGGTCATTGAGGGTGCCTTGAAGGTGCAGGTCGGCGACCACACTGTCACGCTCTACGCGGGCGACAGCATTTATTACGACTCCTCCACTCCTCACGGTATGATCGCCGCCGAGGGCAAGGATTGTCTTTTTTACGCCTTCGTTCTTAACCCCTCGGGCGAGCCCATCCCCGAGCTTGAGGAAAAGAAGGCGGCTGCCGTTGTGGATAAGCCGCGCAAGGTAACGGAAAAGAAGGAAAAGCGCATTTATGACGCTTGGGTCGACACCGAAGAGGACGAAAACGGCGTTTTAAAGAAGATCTCCTTCAAAAACGAGGAAAGCTTCAACTTCGCTTACGATATCGTCGATGCGCTGGCTAAGGAAAAGCCCGACAAGCTCGCGATGCTTCACCTTGACAAAAACAAGGTCGAGCGCCGCTTTACCTTCCGCGACATCAAGAAGGCGTCGGCACAGTGCGCCAACTACTTTAAGTCGCTCGGCGTAAAGAAGGGCGACCGCGTTATGCTGGTGCTTAAGCGCCACTACCAGTTCTGGTTTGCGATGCTGGGCCTCAACAAGCTCGGCGCTATTGTTATTCCCGCCACCAATCAGCTCAAGGCGCACGACTTTGAATACCGCTTCCGCGCGGCAGGGGTCGGCACCATCGTTTGCACCTCCGACGAGGAAACGATCGCCGAGGCAGAGCTTGCCCTCAAGGATTCGCCCACCGTCGTCAACCGCATCGTCGTTGGCGGCGAGCGAGAGGGTTGGCGCAGCTTTGACGAGGAATACACCCTTTTCAGCACCCACTTTGAGCGCACCGAAAGCACCGCCTGCGGCAGCGATCTTATGCTGATGTTCTTCACCTCGGGCACAACGGGATACCCCAAGATCGCCGCGCACAACTATAAGTACGCGCTCGGTCACTTCTTGACCGCGAAGTACTGGCACGGTGTTAACCCCGAGGGACTTCACTTTACCATCTCCGACACGGGCTGGGCAAAGGCGATGTGGGGCAAGCTCTACGGTCAGTGGATGGCGGAGGGAGCTACCTTCGTTTACGACTTTGACCGCTTCTCTGCGGCAGACATTCTTCCGCTTTTCGCAAAATATCACATCACCACCTTCTGCGCGCCTCCCACGATGTACCGCATGATGATCAAGGAGGATATTTCCCGCTTTGATATGTCGTCGGTCGAGCGCGCCACCACCGCGGGCGAGGCACTCAACCCCGAGGTCTTCCGTCAGCTTGAAAAGCTGCTCGGCGTGAAGATCATGGAGGGCTTCGGTCAGTCGGAGGGCACGCTGATGATCGGTAACCTCATTGGCGACGCGCACAAGCTCGGCTCTATGGGTAAGCCCGTTCCGCTTTACGACGTGGATATCGTCGACGCGGACGGCAACAGCGTTGACGTCGGTGAAACGGGTGAGATCGTCGTCCACACCGAAAACGGCGCACCCTGCGGACTTTTCGCGGGCTATTATATGGACGAGGAAAAAACGCGCGAGGCTTGGCACGACGGTCTTTACCATACGGGTGACACCGCTTGGCGCGACGAGGACGGCTTCTACTGGTACGTCGGTCGTGTGGACGACGTTATCAAGTCCTCGGGCTACCGCATTGGTCCCTTTGAGATCGAAAACGTCATTATGGAGCTTCCGTACGTCCTTGAATGCGGCGTTTCTCCCGCACCCGACCCCGTACGCGGTCAGGTCGTTAAGGCGAGCATCGTTTTAACCAAGGGGACCGAGCCGAGCGAGGCACTTAAAAAGGAAATTCAAGAGTACGTCAAGCAGAACACCGCACCCTACAAATACCCCAGAATCGTTGAGTTCCGCACCGAGCTTCCCAAAACCACGAGCGGAAAGATCATTCGCAACAAGCTTTAAACCAACCTGCGCCCTCGTGGGGAATGCTCCGAGGGCGCGAGGAGAAATTCTATGAAGATCGAACCCAAACGCGTAACGCTGTTTGCCGGGCATTACGGCAGCGGCAAAACCAATATTGCTGTAAACTATGCTTTACATATGGCAAGAAACGGGCTTCCCGTTTCGATTGCCGACCTTGATATCGTAAACCCTTATTTTCGCACCAAGGACAGTGCCGAGGAGCTTCGGGCGGCAGGCATCCGCCTCGTTTCCTCTGCGTACGCCAATTCAAACGTTGACGTGCCCGCACTTCCTGCGGAGCTTTACTCGCTGGTCAACGACAAAAGCACCCACGCGGTCTTTGACGTTGGCGGTGATGATCGCGGTGCGCTCGCGCTCGGCAGATACGCCCCCGCGATCCTTGAAGAAGGGAATTACGAAATGATCTTCGTTGCCAACTTCTACCGCCCCCTGACGACAACTGCCGAGGAGGCGCTTGAGGTGATGCGCGAGATCGAAGCGGCGGGCGGCATCCGCTTTACCGCCGTTGTGCACAACTCCAACGTGGGAAGAGAAACAAAAACGGAGGACGTTCTTGCCAAAAGGGAAGAGCTTGAGAGGCTTCTTAATCTTTCGGGACTTCCGCTTCTCTTTACCTCTGCGGAGGAGAGCGTGGCAAAATCGCTTGACGGCGCGTTTGCCTTACATTTGCAAAAGAAAATTTTTTAACAACATAAAGGACGGAAAACACTATGGCAAAGGTAACGTTTAACACCGATCTTTGCAAGGGCTGCGGTCTTTGTGTGGACGCTTGCCCCAAGAAGATCCTTACCATCGCAAAGGACAAAATCAACAAGAAAGGACATTCTCCCGCCGAGATGACGGACGAAAGCAAGTGCATCGGCTGTGCGTTTTGCGCAACGATGTGCCCCGACTGTGTCATTCGCGTAGAGAAGTAAAGGAGAAAAGTATGTCAACAAAGGTACTTATGAAGGGTAACGAGGCGATTGCAGAGGCGGCGATCCTTGCCGGCTGCCGTCACTACTTCGGCTACCCCATCACCCCTCAAACCGAGATCGCCGCATATATGGCTAAGCGTATGCCTAAGATCGGCGGCGTATTTCTCCAGGCGGAGAGTGAGGTCTCCGCGATCAATATGGTTTACGGCGTGGCAGGCGCGGGTCTTCGCGTTATGACCTCCTCCTCCAGCCCCGGAATCTCCTTGAAGAGCGAGGGTCTTTCCTACCTTGCGGGCAGTGACCTTCCCGCACTGATCGTCAACGTGCAAAGAGGCGGCCCCGGTCTTGGCGGTATTCAGCCCTCCCAATCCGACTATTTCCAGGCAACTCGCGGCGGCGGTCACGGCGACTACCATATGCTCGTTTACGCGCCTGCATCCGTTCAGGAAATGGCTGACCTTACCGTTCTCGGCTTTGAAAAGGCAGACGAGTACAGAATGACCGCAATGATCCTTGCCGACGGTACGATGGGTCAGATGATGGAGCCCGTTGAGCTTCCCTCGGGCGAGACCCGTACCTTCGAGAAGCCTTGGGCGCTCACCGGCACCAAGTGCGAAAGAAAGCACAATATCGTCAACTCCCTTTTCTTAAAGCCCGAAACGCTCGAAAAGGAAAACTTCGCTCGCTACGAGCGCTATAAGAAGATCGAAGAGACCGAGGCTATGTACGAGTCCTTTATGATGGAGGACGCGGAGTACTGCGTCGTTGCCTTCGGTATCGCCGCCCGCGTATCCAAGAACGCTATCGTGAAGGCTCGCGAGGCAGGCATTAAGGTCGGTATGATCCGTCCTATCACCGTTTGGCCCTTCCCCAAGGCACCCCTTGCCGAGGCGGCAAAGACGGTCAAGGCATTCCTCTCGGTAGAGCTTTCGATGGGTCAGATGATCGAGGACATCGAGCTTGCCACCCGTTGCGCACGCCCTGTAATGCTGTGCAACCGCGCAGGCGGTATGATCCCCTCGCCCGACGAGGTGTACGCTAAGATCACCGAGATGGCAAAAGGAGGTAACTAAGAATGAGCGTAGTATTTGATAAGCCTAAGTCCTTAGCGGACGTGCCCTTTCACTACTGCCCCGGATGCACCCACGGTATTATTCACCGCTTGGTTGCCGAGGCGATCGACGAGCTGGGCATCGAAGGGAAAACCATTGGCGTGGCTCCCGTAGGATGCGCCGTTATGGCATATGACTATTTCACCTGCGATATGATCGAGGCGGCGCACGGCAGAGCGCCCGCCGTTGCAACGGGTATTAAGCGCGGTCGTCCCGAGAATATCGTATTCACCTATCAGGGTGACGGCGACCTTGCCTCTATCGGTATGGCAGAGACGGTACACGCCGCCGCAAGAAACGAAAACATCACCATTATCTTCGTGAATAACGCGATCTACGGTATGACGGGCGGTCAGATGGCTCCCACCTCGCTTCCCGGTCAAATCACCCAGACCTCTCCCTACGGACGAGACGTCGCCGTGCAGGGCTATCCCGTAAAGGTTGCCGAGCTTCTTTCGGCGCTGGACGGTCCTACCTACATTGAGCGCGTTGCTGTAAACAACGTAAAGAACGTAAAGAATGCGAAAAAGGCGATCCTCAAGGCGTTCAAAAATCAGGTTGAGGGCAAGGGATTCTCGCTCGTTGAGGTCGTTTCCTCCTGCCCCACCAACTGGGGTATGACGCCCGCAAAGGCGCTGGAGTGGATCGATGAAAAGATGATCCCCTATTATCCCCTTGGCGTATACCGCGATAAAACCGCGGAAGAAAACTGAAAGGAGCACCCGAAATGAAAACGACCAATCTTCTTATCGCAGGCTTTGGCGGACAGGGTGTTCTGTTCGCGGGAAAGTTTATCGCTTACAAGGGTCTTCTTGAAGGCAGACAGCTCAGCTGGCTCCCCTCCTACGGACCTGAGATGCGCGGTGGCACGGCAAACTGCAGTGTTATTCTCAGCGACACCCCCGTCGGCTCTCCTATCGTATCGAATCCCGACGTGCTTATGGTTATGAACCTGCCTTCTCTTGATAAATACGAGAACGAGGCAGTTTCGGGCGCGTCTATCTTTGTAGACTCCACGCTCATTGACCGCAAGGTCGTCCGTGAGGACGTTTCCGCTTACTATATCCCCGCTACCCAGCTTGCTAAGGACGCAGGATTCCCCACGCTCGCCAATATGATCATGGTGGGTAAAATGATCCGCGAATGCGGCCTCGTTTCCTACGACGGACTTCGCGATGCGCTCGGCAAGGTGGTTTCCGCAAAGCGCGCAGAGCTTTTAGAGGTCAACTTAAAGGCGATTGAGATCGGCTATACCTACGAGGGCTAAGCCGTAAAGAAAGAAGGAAAAGAAAGTGCTGAATATTAAAATCGAAAGAACGACCGCCCCCAAGGCAAAGCCCGCCAAGGGTGAAAAGCTTGGCTTCGGTCACATCTTTACCGACCATATGTTCGTTATGAACTACACCGAGGGAAAGGGCTGGCACGATGCTCGCATCGTTCCTTATGAGAACATTTCTCTTGCTCCCTCCGCCATGGTTTTCCATTACGGTCAGGAAATGTTTGAGGGCCTTAAGGCTTATATGGGTGAGGACGGAAAGGCGTATCTCTTCCGCCCCGATATGAACGCAAAGCGTGCCAACCAGTCCAACGACCGTCTTTGCATTCCTCACATTCCCGAGGAGGACTTCGTAGAGGCGGTTCGCGCCGTTGTTGAGGTGGATAAGGATTGGATCCCTACTGACCCCGGCACCTCGCTCTATATCCGTCCCTTCGTGATCGCAACCGACGAGTTCCTCGGCGTTGCGCCCTCTAAGACTTATCTCTTTATGGTCATTCTCTCGCCCAGCGGCGCATACTATGCAAGTGGTCTTGCTCCCGTTGGCATCTGGATCGAGGACGAGTACGTCCGCGCCGTTAAGGGTGGCATGGGCTTTGCAAAGACGGGCGGTAACTACGCCGCATCGCTGATCGCACAGGTCAAGGCACACGACGACGGTTACTCTCAGGTCCTCTGGCTCGACGGTGTAGAAAGAAAGTACATCGAAGAGGTTGGTGCTATGAACATCTTCTTTAAGATAGGTGGCACCATCGTAACGCCTATGCTCAACGGCAGCATTCTTCCCGGCGTTACCCGCAACTCCGTTTTAACGCTCTGCCGCGCTTGGGGCTATCCCGTAGAGGAAAGACGCATCTCGGTCGACGAGCTCGTTGCCGCCGCAAAGGACGGTACGCTTGAAGAGGTGTTCGGCACGGGTACTGCCGCTGTCGTTTCTCCCGTCGGTAAGCTTCGCTACATGGATGACGTGATGCAGATCGGCGAAGGCAATATCGGCGAGCTGACGCAGAAGCTCTACGACGAGATCACGGGCATTCAGTGGGGTAAGCGCCCCGACCCGTTCTCTTGGAGAGTAGAGGTCTAATTTCATAAAAAGGGGATTGCCGCGCAAGCGGCAATCCCATACCACTTTATATCCACTTTTTGGAAAAGCAAGAAATATTTGCATTTTCTCTATTAATGTAAATAAATGCTTGCATTTTGGAAAGGAAAGCTATGGCTAACAGAATTGAAACCAAGTGCGTGCAGGGTGGCTACACCCCCGGCAACGGCGAGCCTCGCCAGGTGCCGATCATTCAAAGCACGACCTTTAAATACGAGTCCAGCGCCGAAATGGGCAAGCTCTTTGACCTTGAGGCGTCGGGATATTTCTACTCTCGCTTGCAAAACCCCACCTGCGATACGGTGGCAAGAAAGATCTGTGAGTTAGAGGGCGGAAGCGCGGCGATGCTGACCTCATCGGGTCAGGCGGCGAACTTCTACGCCGTTTTCAATATTGCCAACTGTGGTGATCACGTGGTTGCCTCCTCGGCGATCTATGGCGGTACCTTCAACCTTTTTGCCGTTACGATGAAGAAAATGGGTATCGACTTCACCTTCGTTACCCCGAACTGCTCGGACGAGGAGCTTGAGGCGGCGTTCCGCCCCAACACCAAGGCGGTATTCGGTGAAACGATCGCCAACCCCGCGCTTACCGTTCTGGATATCGAGCGCTTTGCAAACGCCGCGCATGCGCACGGCGTTCCCTTGATCATCGACAACACCTTTGCAACCCCCGTTCACTGCCGTCCTATCGAGTGGGGCGCGGATATCGTCACCCATTCGACCACTAAGTATATGGACGGTCACGGTGCCGCCGTTGGCGGCTGTATCGTGGACAGCGGTAAGTTTGACTGGACGGCAAATGCCGAGAAATTCCCCGGTCTTTGCACGCCCGACGACAGCTATCACGGCATCACCTACACCGAGCGCTTCGGTCTTGGCGGCGCGTTTATCACTAAGGCGACCGCGCAGCTGATGCGCGACTTCGGCTCAACTCCCGCGCCTATGAGCGCGTTCATTCTCAATCTCGGTCTTGAAAGCCTGCACGTCCGTATGGCGCGCCACTATGAGAATGCTCTTGCCGTTGCGAAATTCCTCAAAAACCACCCGAAGATCACCTGGGTGCGCTTTCCTTCCTTGGAAGGCGACGTTGACTATGCGCTCGCTAAAAAATATATGCCCAAGGGCACTTGCGGCGTTGTCAGCTTCGGCGTGAAGGGTGGCAGAGCCGCCGCAGAGAAATTTATGGGCGAGCTGAAAATGATCGCTATCGAGACCCACGTTGCCGACGCGAGAAGCTGCTGCTTGCACCCCGCAAGCGCGACCCATCGCCAAATGTCCGACGAGGAGCTTTTAGCAGCAGGCGTTTCGCCCGACCTCGTTCGCTTCTCGGTTGGTATTGAGAGCGCAGAGGATCTGATCGAGGACCTTGACCAAGCCCTTGAAACCGTTTAATGGGGAAGAGAATACCCCAACCCGAATACCATTTGAATAACACCCGAAGGACAAAAGAAGGCTTTTGAACGCCTCCGTTCAAAAGCCAACCTTCATTCTTCATTTTTCACTATTCACTATTCATTACCCGAAAGGAGTACACACCGTTGCCGATCCGTATACCCAACGAATTGCCCGCAACCCGAGTTTTGACGAGGGAAAATATCTTCGTTATGACCGAAACGCGCGCGCAAAAGCAGGACATCCGTCCCCTTGAGATCCTTCTTCTCAACCTGATGCCCACCAAGATCGACACAGAGACCCAGCTTTCCCGCCTGCTCGGTAACACGCCGCTTCAGGTAGAGCTTACCCTCCTTCACACCAAAACGCACGAGTCGAAAAACACCGCACCCGAGCATCTTCTTGCCTTTTATAAGGTGTTTGATGACGTAAAGCATAAGAACTTCGACGGTCTTATCATCACGGGCGCGCCCGTTGAGAAGCTTGCGTTTGAGGAGGTCGAATACTGGGAGGAGCTTTGCAAAATTATGGAGTGGAGCAAGACCCACGTTCACAGCACCTTCCACATCTGCTGGGGTGCGCAGGCGGGTCTTTACTATCACTACGGCATTCCGAAATATCCGCTTGACGCAAAGATGTTCGGCGTTTTTGAGCACACCGTCTCTGACCGCAAGAATATGCTTTTCCGCGGCTTTGACGATACCTTCTTCGTGCCGCACTCCCGCCATACCGAAATTCGTGCCGAGGATATTGAAAAATGCCATGCGCTTGAGATCCTTTCGGTTTCCGAGAAGGCGGGCGTGTACGCCGTTGCCTCCCGTGACGGCCGCCAGATATTCATCACAGGTCACTCGGAGTACGACCCCGAAACGCTTGCCAAGGAGTATTTCCGCGATCTTTCGCAGGGCAAGCCCATCGCCGTTCCCGAGAACTATTTTCCCGACGACAACCCCGAGATGCCACCGCTTGTTCGCTGGCGCTCGCACGCCAACCTTCTTTACTGCAACTGGTTGAACTATTGCGTTTACCAGACCACGCCGTACGATCTGACCGAGCTCGGTTGATAGGAAAACAAAAAAACGGTAAGGAGAGCCTTCAAAGGCTCTCTTTTTTTGTGTTTAACATTCCCGTTCGTGTAACATTTTGACCGCTTGCACCGTTAATAAAAAGTTTACATTTGGTAAAAATGGAAAAAATTAGGAATAAAAACGGGGTTTGAAAAGGGGAAAAAGGAGAAAGAGAAGGGTGAGTGGGGAGGAAAAAAGGTGGAAAGAAAACAATGGGCTTTTGCCTCAAATATGAACGAAAAATGGAAAAATATTCAAAAACACGTTTTAAACCGGGCAGGAAAAAACAGGAAAAGGACTTATTTTAAGGCAGAAAATACAGCAAAAAGCACAAATATTATATATATTTTTGAACAAAACGACAAATTATTCATTTTTGAACAAAAAGATGTTGCAATTTGTTTTTTATAGTATTATAATATAGAGTAGAATTTTTGTCCGCATGCGCAGCGCGTGCGGAATGACCGCTTATCGAAAGGAATAATATTACAATGAGATTTGGCAAACGCCTTTTGTCCCTCGTTCTCGTCGTAGCCTGCCTTGCCACAACGCTTTTGATCGTCCCCTCCGCAAGCGCGGATACGGCAAGCTCCTCCTCCTCTGAGAGCTTCACCAAGAAGAAGGTGGTATCGGTGCTTTACGATACCTCGGCGTCAATGACGCAGACGGACGGCACCGCCGACCAGCGCTACAAGTACGCGCAATACGCGATGCAGATGCTGATGTCGATGCTCGGCACGGGAGACTCGCTTTACGTCACTCCGATGCAGAACAGCTCCGACTGGAAAAACGTAAACGCCTCCAACTACAAGAGCGGCGATTTCGAATTGACCTCCACCTCCTCCGGCTTTAAGAACGCCAGCTTTAAGGTCGATCTTTCCGATCCCAACCGTAACGGCGTGATCGCAAACTCCTTGGCTACTACCTTCCTCGGACTTGTTCCCAACGGTAGCTACACGCCTTCCTCTGCCATCACGTGGACGGTACAGCACCTTCTTGACGAGGGCATGAAGACGCATGCCGAGACCTCGGCGGACGAGGAGAGCAGCACTGAGTATTATCTGGTCGTTTTGACCGATGGTGAGCTTGACAACGCAGGAAGCGCGGCGACCATCGCCAACACCTTTAAGGAGCTTTCCGGCGTGGACAAATACGCTGACTATCAGTGCATCTATCTTGCCTTCAGCCCCGGTGCTGTGGGTCTTGACGGCACGAACCTTGACGGACTTGCCAACTTCTCGCCCTATACGGCGAAGACGAGCGCCGAGCTGATCTCCTCGATGCAAAAGGTCGCCAACCAGATCTCGGGCAGATATGCCCTTGAAAAAAGCGCCTTTTCCGTTAGCGGAAGCACCGTAACGGTCGATCTTTCCAGCGTTGCCTTCGGTCTTCGCTCGGTATCGGTCATGCTTCAAAACTGTGCGGCAACGCTCAAGTCGGCAAGCTACGAGGGTGAGTCGCTTCCCATCTCGCTGGGCACGACCATTTCCTCGGCAGGTCTTTCCGGTATGAAAAACGGCTCCACCGCCGTGATTCGCCGCGTGAATGACGGAGGAAAGTTCGCGGGCGGAAGGTTAACGCTGAATTTCAGCGGCACGGTAGACCCGAGCGGACTTTCCATTCTGCTTGAGCCTTCCTTGACCCTTTCTCCGGTCGTAGAGAGAAAAGAAAACGGCGGATACCTTTCCATCGACTCCGCTTACATAAACGCCAACATGAAGAAGAATGACGAGGTCTACGTCTCCTTCGCCGTGACCGACGAGGCGAGCGGCAACCGCGTCTCTCTTCCCGATGCTGTGGCGACGGTTACCTATAACGGCACCTCACAGTCTATCTCGGGAGCGCAGAAGGCAACCGTGCCCTTGGCGCTCGGATACAGTAACATCTCTATCTCCGTCAGCGTGCTTGGCGGTGCGTATACGATGTATGCCTCTATCCCCTGCGTCGTTCTTGAAAACCCCAGCTTCTTCCGCGTGGAAGCAGGAGATACCGAATCCATCAGCGACACGGAAAAGAAGACTGTATTCACGGTTTACGACAACAACGTCGCTATTACTGACAACGGCGCGCTCAGCGCCTTCAATCCCGTCGTCACCTTCAAGGCGGCAGACGGCTCTGCTCTTCCCGCAAACGCGTACGTCATCTCTCACGAGGGTGGCAAGATCGCTTGTTACTTAAAGGCAAGCGGCCTTGACTACGGTGCTTACACCGTATCGGTCACCGTGCGAGATGCCAAAGGCAACCCCCGCTCCGCTGAGGCGAGCGTGCCCTACTATCCGACGGGCATTGAGGTAGCCCCCGAGGGAGAGAGCACACTCTCCTTGTCGCACTACGCACTCTCGCAGAACGCGAGCGTAGGCAGCGGCTTCACCTTCGCCCTTACCTCGAACGGTGAAAGCTTCCCCTTCATTGACAACCTGTTTACCTACTCCGTGAAGGTCGGCGCGCTCGATGTTTCGAGTGCTTGCTCGATCGAGGACGGAAAGCTCGTCTTTATTCCCACGGAGCAGAACATCGCTTCTCTTGCTACGGGAACGGGTACGCATGAGGTCACCGTCACCGTGAAGTCCTCCGCCGCAGGTGTGGATACGAGCTGCAAGGCAAGCCTTGAAATCAAGGAAACCGTCTTTGAGATCGTTCCCTTGACGACGGACAAAACGCCCGTCAACCGCTTCCGCCCGAACAAAAATAATTCCGCGCTCTACTTCCGCGTTCTGCGCGATGGCGTGAGCCTTTCGGCAGAGGAGCTGGCGGCGGCCCTTGAAAGCGGCGAGCTTTCGGTCAACTCCGCCTCGATGGGCGTTATCTCCAGCGAGCAAACGATAGAGACCAAGGACGGCGCACCCGCCGTTTGCGTGCGGATGTGCTCGGGTCAGGGTCCGCTCCCGTTCCTTCTTTCGGGTATGTTCGTCTTTGGTAACAACAAGGACGTAAAGCTCTCCTACGGCAACGTTGTGGGCGAGGACACCGTTCCGCTCGTTTCCCCGAGCATTCTCCAATACGTTATTCGTGTCCTCATTTACCTCTACCTCATTCAGCTCATTATCGTGCTTTTGACCTTTAAGAATCAAGAAAAGGTCAAGCGCATTCCCGAGGGTATTTTGGTTCGTCTGTCCCTTGTAGATAAGGACGGAAAGAGAAAGAGCGTTGAGGCAGTCCGCGTTATGAAGGTCGTAACGCTCAAGGAGCATTTGATTTTAAAGCGCTTAATTCCCTTTATGGGACTTCTCCCCTCCTTCCAAAAGAAGGACGTTACCACCTCCGTCGGTACGCTGACCTATACCGATACGGGTCTGCGTATGAGATCGAGCCGCGCTTGCGTGGAAGCCGAGATCAAGACCAAGGACGGTAACAACCCCATCGCAACCAGAGCAAAGCAGAAATTCGCAAACAGCAAGGCAAAGGCGGGAACGCTCCGCTTTGAGCCCTCCGAGCTGAACAATATGTGGGTGGAAGCGACCAGCCAGACCACCGAAGCGGCAAAGCTTTCCCGCCTCGGCACCATGAGCGGTCCCATCCTCAACGATAATCTCTATCTCTTCATTGAGAAGAACCGCTATTCGAAGTGATAGGGAACGCCCGAGAGGGCAGGAAAGGAAAATAAAATGAAAAGCGTATTGATTCTCGGCGTCGGCGGTACCGGCACCCGAGCCGTCAACCTCTTACAGAAAAAGATTTCACGCGCGGGCGGAACCGAAGACGTGAAGATTGTTTCCGTGGTGTTTGACACCAATGCGGCAGATGAAAAAAATATCGACTCCGCCGCCGTTATCTCT
>JAZOSE010000136.1:0-15647 GCA_045656965.1 Eubacteriales bacterium | reverse complement strand
AATTTGTTCATATATTAGTACTTCTTTTGTTGATAGTTTAAGGTAAAATAAGGCTATCAAACACGGAAGGGCACGACCTATGAAGTTTTTTCGCCAAAATTCCCATCTGATCATGCGCCTCTTCGTCAACCAGATCGGCATAACCTTTTTTGCCCTTGTTCTGACGATGGCGGTTACGCGTATGGAAAACGACTCCTTTAAGCTTTGGGTAAGCGTTTTCTCGATCCTTTTCTACCTTTGCCTTATTTACAGCGTTATGTGGGAGGCAGGCGCGGCAAACGCGGTGCCCATTGAGGCGGGAAGAATGGAAAGGGATAGGCTCTTTTCTCTGAAGGCTTCGCTTTTCGCAAGCGTTCCCAATCTCGCTTTGGCGCTTCTTATGCTCGTATTCTTCCTTCTCGGCTTCGTAGCCTCGCTCCCTTGGGCGGGCGGCGTGTACGGTGTCTTGCATATCATCGCAGGGCTCTTTGAGGCGATGTACGTCGGTCTCTTTGCTGTGATCCTCGAGGGCTTTTCGGGAACGGCGCAGCAGCTGGTCGCCACGGTCCTTTATCTTCTTTCCTCACTTCCTCTTATCCTCGTTTCGATGGGAGCTTATGCGCTCGGCATGCGTAACATCCGCCTTCTTGGCAAGGCATCTGCCCCAAAGGGTAAAAAATAATTCCGTATAAAAAGAAAATATCCCCCATAAGAATGGAGTAGTACTCGTCTTAGGGGGATTTTTTATGTCAACGAAAAGCTTTCTTTCGCTTTCGGCGCTGCTTTTTTCTTGCGTGCTGCTTTTTTCTTATTTTCAGCCCTCCATACAGTCCGTAGCGGCAAACGCCACGGCAAAGGCACCCATCACCGTCGTTATCGATGCGGGACACGGCGGCAAGGACGTGGGAGCCGTCGGCATCAACGGTGCCTTTGAAAAGGATCTCAACCTCCTTTTTGCAAGCACACTTGCCGAAATTTTCAGGGAAAACGGCGCGCGCGTGATCCTAACGAGAGAAAGCGACGAGCTGGTTTTAAAGGCGGGAGAGGAAAACGCTCCCTCCAAAAAAGCGTGCGACGTAAGAAACCGCACCGAGATCGCCAACAGCGCGGGATGCGACCTTTTTATCAGCCTGCATATGAATTCCTTTCCCACCGAAAAATACAAGGGCTTTGAGGCGTACTATTCTCCAAACGCCCCCGAAAGCCGCCTTTATGCTGAAAGGATACAAGAAAAGGTCAAGGAGCGGCACGAGCCCGAAAGCCGTCGGGTCGCAAGGGCGAGCGATAAAATATATCTTTTGGCAAACGCCGAGTGTCCCGCGGTGCTTCTTGAATGCGGCTTTCTTTCTAACGGCGAGGATGCCCAAAAACTTTCAAGCAAAGATTATCAAAAAGAATTGTGTTTTTCAATATTTTGTGCTATTATGGAGGTGAAAGAAAAGTTAGAAGCGAGGTAAGGCTATGAAAAGCGCGAAAACCGTTTTCGTTTGCTCGGAGTGCGGATATGTCAGCCGCAAGTGGTTAGGCAAATGCCCTGAGTGCGAGTCGTGGAACACATTGATCGAGGAGGAAGAGGTGCCCGAGGTGAAGAGCGTGGGCGCTAAAAGCGCATCGCTCTCTAAGGCGGAGCGCCTTTGCGACACCGCTCTTCCCGACTATATGCGCTCAAAAACGGGAATGGGAGAGCTTGACCGCGTGCTTGGCGGTGGCCTTGTGGAGGGCTCCGTCGTGCTTCTTTCGGGTGAACCCGGCATCGGTAAATCCACCCTCCTTTTGCAGATCAGCGACGTGCTTTCGCGCGGTAAAAAGGTGCTTTATATTTCGGGCGAGGAATCGCGCGGTCAGCTAAAGCTCCGTGCCGAGCGCTTGGGCGTTAAGGTCGGGGAGCTTTACGTTTTGACCGAAACCAACCTCGATGGGATCATGGCAGAGGCAAAGCGCCTCTCTCCCGACGTGCTTATCGTCGACTCTATCCAAACGATATACAGTGAGCGCTTTTCCTCCGTTTCGGGAAGCATCACGCAGGTGCGCGAGTGCGCGATGTCCTTTATCGCCTATGCTAAGGAAAGCGGAGCCGCCGTTTTCCTCGTCGGTCACATCAACAAGGAGGGCGGCATTTCGGGTCCCAAGGTGTTAGAGCATATGGTCGACGCCGTGCTTTATTTTGAGGGTGACCGCCGTCAGTCCTACCGCATTATCCGCGCCATCAAAAACCGCTATGGCTCAACCAATGAGATCGGCGTTTTTGAAATGGGTGATGAGGGCTTGAAGGAGATTGCCAACCCCTCAGAGACGATGCTTGAGGGAAGACCCGTCGGTGTCAGCGGAAGCGGCGCCTCTTGCGTTATGGAGGGCTCTCGCCCCATCATCACCGAAATTCAAGCGCTCGTGTCTCAAACGGCATACCCCAGTCCGCGCCGCACGGCAGACGGCTTTGACTATAACCGTATGTGCCTTCTTCTTGCGGTGCTTGAGCGCCGATTGCGCCTTCGCTTCTCGGCAAACGACGTTTATCTTAATATCGCGGGCGGTATGCGGCTGGATGAGCCCGCCGCCGACCTTTCGGTCGCGCTTTCGCTCATCTCTGCAATCACCGACGCTCCCATTCCCGCCGATATGATCTCCTTCCGCGAGCTTGGACTTGCGGACGAGGTTCGCTCGGTCTCGCACGCCGAGTATCGCGTCAAGGAGGCCTCGCGCCTCGGATTTCGCCGTATCGTGCTTCCGAAGCGTGCCGTCAGTCAGTGCAAAAAGGTGTCGGGCGTGGAGCTGATCGGCGTTGAAAGCATTTTTGATATTTTACCGCTTTTGACCGCAAAAAAGGAAAAAACGGAATGAACAAAAAGCCAAATCAAGCCGCAACCAATCCGTTTAAAAATACGGACAGCAATAAGCGGTACTATACCTACGACTATTATCTAAAAAAGACCTACGGCGGAAAATGCGCCAAGATCACGCTTGACGCAGGCTTCACCTGCCCGAATATCGACGGGAAGTGCGGCACGGGCGGCTGTATCTACTGCTCCGCACGCGGAAGCGGCGATTTCGCCCAGTCCTCACATCTTTCTCTTCGCGAGCAGTACGACAGACAAAGGGAAATCATCACGAAAAAATGGGATACGGAGCGCTTTATCCCTTATTTGCAAGCGCACACCAATACCTACGCCCCCATAGACCTTTTGAGGCGGGTTTACAGCGAAGCGGTCGCACTCCCCGGTGCCGTTGCGCTTCATATCGCCACGCGTGCCGATTGCCTTGTGCAAGAGGTCCTTCTCCTTTTGCGCGAGGTCTCCGAGCAAATACCCTTAACAGTGGAGCTGGGACTGCAAACCATCTTCGACGAAACGGCGAAACTGATCAACCGCGGTCACACCTACGGAGATTTTCTTCGCGGCTACAAGGCGTTAAGAAGGGAAGTGCCGAAGGCGCGCGTTGCGATGCACCTTATCAACGGACTGCCCGGAGAGGATATGGACATGATGCTAAACTCTGCCGCCGCCGTTGGTGTCATCGGGGCGGACGAGGTCAAGATCCATCTCTTGCACGTCTTAAAAAACACCCCCCTTGCTGATCTTTACAAGCGCGGAAAATACACGCCTATGACCCGTGAAGAATATATCAAAACCGTCGCTATGCAGCTTACCGTTATTCCCTCGGGTACGGTGATCGGGCGCTTAACGGGGGACGGTGCCGAGAGTGAGCTTCTTGCGCCCTTATGGAGCTTGAAGAAAACGGCACTACTCAACGACATTGATAAATATCTTTTCGAGCACAAGTTCTGGCAGGGCATATTTGTTGATAATGCACAAAAAGATATGGAAAACTTTTTCAGTTAATGTTGAAAAAGTTGATAAAACCCCTTGCATATTGCGAAAAAAAACTGTATAATAAGAGCAGATAATCATTTTGACGGGTTGACCGCCAAAGAATATCTGCTCATTTTTATTGTATTTTATTAGTAAAGGAGATTTCCGGATGGAACAGTTTGAAACCAAAAACATCAGAAACCTGTGCCTGTTGGGCCACGGCGGCGCGGGTAAAACTTCGCTTGCAGAGGCTATGCTTTATATTTCTAAGGCGACCGACAGACTCGGTAAGGTTCCCGAAGGAAATACCGTTTGCGACTATGACCCCGAGGAGATCAAGCGCTCCTCCTCTGTCAGTGCCTCCTTGGCAAACTTCGTTTGGCAGGATATCAAGATCAACGTTATGGATACCCCGGGCTATCCCGACTTTGAGGCAGAGGTGCGCCAGTGCGCCCGTGTTGCCGATGCGGCACTCATCGTGGTTGACGGTAAGAACGGTGTTGAGGTCGGAACCGAAAACGCATATGCCCTTGCATCAGAGATCGGTCTTCCCAAATCCTTCTTCATCAACCGCTTCGACGACCCCGAGGCTCGCTTCTATAAGGTGTTTACCGCCCTGCGCGAGGCCTTCGGCGTTACCGTATGTCCCTTACAGATCCCGATGATCGACGGTGATAAGGTTACGGGCTTCCTTGACCTTCTTGATTTTGAAAGCTATATCTTTGATTCCGCAACGGGTGACTATGTAAGCCTTGAGATCCCCGAGCAGTTTATGCCCGTTGCTGAGGAATACCGCAATATGCTTTACGAGTCCATCGCACAGACCGACGAGGCTTTGATGGATAAATTCTTCGGCGGTGAGGAGATCACGCGCGAGGAGTCCGTTTTGGCGATCCATAACGGCATTATCAGCGGTGAGATCGTTCCCGTATTCTGCGGTGCCGCCACAAAGCTTTGGGGCGTTAAAACGCTTCTTGACACCATCGCCGATTCTTACCCCCGTCACACCGCCAAGAAGGTTGAGCTTGATGCCGAGGGCTCCGACGTGCCGATCGACAAGGAGGGCGACGTTACCTCGCTCTTCGTTTTCAAAACAGTTGCCGATCCCTTCGTCGGTAAAATGTCCTTCTTTAAGGTTATGAATGGCTCTCTTAAAGCCGATCAGGTGCTGTACAATACCGAAAGCGGCGTGCAAGAGAAGTTTGCGCGCATCTATACCGTTCGCGGTAAAAAGCAGGATGAGGTCGAAGCCCTTGCCTGTGGCGATATCGGTATGGCGGCAAAGCTTTCAAGCACCTCCACCAACGATACCTTGACAAATAGCGGAACCACGCTCCGCTATGCTCCCATCGAATACCCCAATGCATACACCACGCGCGCCTTGAAGCCTCTTGGAAAGGGTGATGAGGATAAGATCTCCATCGCCGTTTCTAAGCTTCTTGAAGAGGATAAAACGCTCAAATTCCGTAACAGCCCCGAAACCAAGCAAATGCTCCTTTCCGGTCTTGGCGAGGTGCATCTTGATATCGCCGCCGCCAAGATGAAGAGCCGCTTCGGCGTCGCTGTCGGCTTTGCCCCCGAAAAGCTTGCCTACCGCGAGACCATTCGCAAGAAGGCGGAGGCAGAGGGTAAGCATAAGAAGCAGTCGGGCGGTAGCGGACAGTACGGTCACGTAAAGATGACCTTCTCCCCCGGCGAAGCTGAGGGACTCACCTTCACCGAAACCGTCTTTGGCGGTGCTGTTCCGAAAAACTTTTTCCCCGCAGTACAAAAGGGCATTGAGGAAGCAATGCAGCACGGCGTGCTCGCAGGCTTCCCGATGGTCAACCTCGCCGCCAACCTTAACGACGGCTCCTACCACGAGGTAGACAGTAACGAGATCTCCTTCAAGCTTGCCGCGATCCTCGCCTTTAAGGCGGCTATTCCGCAAGCGTCTCCCGTGCTTCTTGAGCCCGTCGGCTCGCTCGCCGTTTCCGTTCCCGATGCTTACGTTGGCGACGTTATGGGCGACCTTAATCGCCGCCGCGGCAGAGTGCTCGGCATCTCCGCCAACTCCCGTCACGGCTACCAGACGGTAGAGGCTGAGGCACCCTACGGAGAAATGACAGATTACGTTGTTGCTCTTCGCGCTATGACGCAGGGCAGAGCGCGCTTTGAATTCACCTTCGTTCGCTACGAGGAGGTTCCCGCCAACGTCGCGGAAAAGATCATCGCGCAAGCAAAGGCTGAGCAAAACGCATAAGCTTCTAAAATTAAAGCACCGATTTTCGTCTGAAAATCGGTGCTTTTTCTATCAATCCGCAGGATGCGTTCCGCTGCGTCTCGACGCGCGGCGATCCAAGCGGTATCTTTGATTTTTTCTTGCCTCGAAGAATTTAAGTGCGGTCTTGTCAAAGAGAGCAAGCGTAAGCAGGTCCTCCTCTTGCTCGGCGTAAGGTGCCACAGCCGCGCGGAAATCCTCCATTTCGGGCGGAATAAGCTCGGCGGGACGCGCAGAGATCAGCTCGGCGTTTTCTCCTAACAGCGTGCGAATAAGATCGGGATCGATCGGCGCGGGTGTTCTTCCGAATGCGCCCGAAAGCAGCAGCTTGAACTCGTCGGTCACTCTCGTGTAGCGCTCCTTGTCAAGCACGTTATAGAGCGCTTGCGTGCCGATAATTTGGGCGATAGGGGTAACGAGTGGAGCGTAGCCCGCTTCGGCGCGAACGCGTGTGACCTCGTCAAGCGCACGGCGAAGAATGTCCTTACCGTAAAAATCGCAGAGCTCCTCGTACATAGTCGAGTAAAGCCCCTTCGGCATCTGATGCTCCAAAACTGCGGTATCCACACACGAAAGCGAACGGGGCATTTTGCCCTCCTTAACGTAGCGGTCGCGAAGGAGCGAGAAATATTCCGTTGCCTGAGAGAGCGCGTGCATATCCACCTCGGGAACGTAGGGCGTTCCTGTAAACGCCGAGGCAACCGATTCTGTTGAGGAAAGGGAAGCGCCTGCGGCAAAGGGCGAGAGCGCGGTATCCACCACGTCAACGCCAACCTCCACGGCTTTAAGCACCGTCATATCCGCCATGCCCGCGGTGTTGTGGGTATGAAGCTGTATGGAAAGCGAGGGATAGCTTGCGCGAAGCGCCTTGATCAGCTGATATGCCTCGTAAGGGCGTAAAAGTCCGCCCATATCCTTGATGCAAATGCTTTCAACGCCAAGGGAAAGAAGCCTGCCCGCATAGGCAAGATAGCTCTCCGTTGTGTGCACAGGGCTCGTCGTATAGCAGATGGCACCCTGCACGTGCGCCCCCTCACGCTTGGCGGCGCGAGCGGCAACCTCAATATTTCTTTCGTCGTTTAAGGGGTCGTAGATACGTAAAATATCAATGCCGCCCGCCACGCACTTCTGGACGAAATATTGAACGATATCGTCAGGGTAGTTGCGGTAGCCGACAAGGCTTTGACCGCGCATCACCATTTGGAGCTTGGTGTGCGGCATGTTGGAACGGATGGTGCGCAATCGGTGCCAGGGGTCCTCGCCGAGATATCTTAGCGAGGCGTCAAAGGTCGCACCGCCGAAGACCTCGGCAGAGTGATAGCCCACGCGGTCAAGCGTCGGAAGGATCGGAAGCATCTCCTCCGTCTTCATTCGCGCGCCCGCGAGTGACTGCTGACCGTCGCGCAGTACCGTTTCGGTAAGTTTCAGTTTAGGCATAAAAAACTCCGTTTAATGCTTTGGTAGAAGGGGAAGGAGCGTCTTACTCCATCGTGATCAGAACGTCGCCACTCTGCACCGTGTCACCAATGCGGGCGAGGATCTGGGTAACCACACCGTCAATAGGCGCGGGAATGGCATTCTCCATCTTCATAGACTCTACCGTGCAAAGACGGTCTCCGCTATGTACCTCGTCACCAACGTGAACGGAAATGGCGGAAAGGGCGCCGTTCACAGGCGAGATGACCTCGGTTACGGGCTTAGGCTCGGAGTAAAGAGGGGTCTTCACCATTTCCTTTACAGGTGCGGAGGAGCCGATCTCCTCCATCTCCTCTACGAGAACCTCGTAGGTTTTTCCAAGCACGGTGATCTTAAGCTTTTTCATCATAACAGTGTAAACCTTTCGGATAATGTTTTCATTTCTTGCCGATACGGCCAAAGGATACCACGCGGAAGCGCACGTTACTTCTTTGACTGTACGTTGCGGCAACGGCGGCGCTGATAAGCACGAGAAGAAGCTCCTCGGATATTTCAGAGTCACCCTCGGCTTTTTCAAGCGTTTTAGTCTTCGTGCGCTCCTCGGCACGCGCTTGCTTGCGCGCGCGGAACATACGGCTCTTTAAGAATCGCTGAACGGCGTAAAACACGTTCATCGCAAGCAAAAGCGCCGTAAGCGCAATCAAAATAACGATCAGTACGGTATGCATCGGACACCTCGCTTAAAGGGGAAGGATCGGATGCTTTTTGTCCGTCCTTGCATTCTTGCCCGAAAGCATATAAAGGGCGGAAATGACGCGCTGACGCATCTCGTCAATGGAAATAATATCGTCGATCTCACCGCGGCAGGCGGCGGCAACGGGGGAAGCGAGAGAGGTACGCCATTTTTCTTCAAGCGCCTCGCGGGAGAAGCTTTCCGAAACCATATCGTTCCAAGCAAACGCCACGGCGGCATCGGTTGGCAAAACGCCGATCTCGGCGGTGGGAAGAGCATAGACGATATCGGCACCGATAGACTTCGAGCCAAGAAGGGTAAAGGCTCCGCCCACGGCACGGCCAAGCACTAAGGTGATCTTCGCCGTCGTGGATTTCGCGTAGGCAAAGGCAAGCTGAGCGAGCACAGCCGCGTAGGGCTCTTGGTTAGCGTCATCGTAGAAGGCAAAGCCGTCGCTGTCAACGAGGGTGATGACGGGAATGGAGAAGGCATCGCAGAAGGAAATAAAGCGAGCCGCCTTTCTTGCTTCCTTCACACCGACGGTGGAAACACCGCCAAGGGTTCGGTTGCCAAGCACACCGCAGCGCACACCGCCGAGTGTTGCAAACGCGGTAAACATCTCGGGCGCGAAGGCACGCGTGATCTCCTCAAAAACACCGTTGTCGGCAAGTGCCGCAACGGCGTTACGAACGTCGTTTCCGAAATCCATATCGCCAAGCAGGCGGTCGGGCGTGTCGGAGGGATGCTCCGAAACGGTGCCCTCGCCCGCATAGGAGGGAAGGTAGGAGAGCAAAATGCGTACGTCGCGCATCGCGTCGTGCGCGTCCTTCGCCAAAAAGGCGGAGGTGGGCTCGTTACCCTCGCGTTGTTTTTCAAAGTCAGCCGTATGCACGTAGAAGGAGCTTTCGCGCACGGAGACGATAAAATCAAACATGGATGCGAGCGGCGCGGCACAGCCTGTGCAATCGCCCGCGATCACGGCAATCTGCGGAACCTTGCCCGAGGCGGATGCCACGGCGCGCATCACGTGGCCGTATGCGGCGAGAGAAGAAACACCCTCATAAACGTTAGCGCCCGTGCTGTTGAAGATGCCAACGACGGGAGCGCCGTTCTTTTCCGCCATCGCGTAAAGATCCACGATCTTCTTCGCGTGCTTCTCGTCCATAGCGCCGTCCATACGGGAGAGGTCCTGCCCAAAGACGTAGACCAGTCTGCCCTCAACGGCACCGTAACCGCAAATAACACCTTCAAAGTCGTTCGTCTCACCCGTTACGGCAAACTCGGAGAAGCTTCTTTTGGTGTAAACACCGATCTCCGAGAAGGTCGCGTCATCAAAAAGGGAAGCGATCATTTTTCTCGTGTCCGAGTTTTCGGAGGCGGCAAGCGCCTCACGTAATTCCTTCACCGTGGGTAAGGCGCGGAGCGTATTTTTTTCTTCCAAGGTAATATCTCCTTTCGGATGAAATGGGGAATTGCCCCAAATATATTCTTATTCATCTTATAATACCATTATTTTTCGCGCTTGTCAAGAAAAAACGCCTCTTTTATTGGATTTCTCCGTTTACACGCGATACGAAAGGGCGAAATAGCACCTTCTTTGCGCCACTTTGGGAAAAAAGAGCAAAAAAATAAAATTCGCTCTTGAAATTTTTAAGAGTGTGTTGTATAATTAAAATTGAAACTAAAAATCCAAACGGAAAGGAGGAGACGTATGAGAGCGGAAATCGGTATTGATTTCGGTGCCACCGAGCTTCGCGTAGGCGTGCACGGCAAGGGTATCGTCTGGCGCGCACCGTCGGTGATCGCGTTCAATAAAGAGACGGATGAAGTCTTGAATTTCGGCGAGATCGCCTATGAAACGGCAGCCCGTTATCCCGGTGTTTCCACCTCGCATCCCTTCCGCGAGGGAATTTTGGCAGATCCCGAGATCGCAAGGCGCGTTCTTTGCCGTTGCAAAAGCATCACCTATCCCGCGGCAGAAAGCGTGCGCGCGCTTCTTTCCGTTCCTTGCTCGCTTTCCGAGGAGCAGGAGGGCTCTATTGCCGAGCTTTTGGCGCAGTCGGGCTTTTCCGAGGCGTATCTTCTGTATTCCCCCATCGCCGCCCTGATCGGCTGCGGCTTTTCGCTTGAAAAGAACTATATGTCCATCAATATCGGCTCCTCTACCACCGACCTTGTGGTGCTTGCCGAGGGAGAGATCGTGGAGCGCATCTCCATTCCCGTCGGAGGGGACGCTTTTTGTGATGCCATAAGAAATTACATCAAATGCAAATATTATCTCGGAAGCAATTTCCGCTCTGCCGAAAGGATCAAGCGCGAGATCGGCACCGTGTGGCTTGATGGGGAAAAGAGAAGCGCAGAGGTGCAGGGCGTTGATGCAAACGGCGTTTGGAAAACCGTCTCCATTTCGAGCGATGAAATGTTTACCGCGCTTGAGGAGCCGTGCTCGGCGATCCTCGAAGCCGTCTGCAATGCCGCCGCCAAGATCCCGCTTGACGACTACGAGAGCGCGATCGAATCCGGCATTCTTTTAACGGGTGGCGGAGCGTATCTGAGCGGTCTTAAACAAATGATCGAGGGCATCACGGGCTTCAAATGCACCGTGCCGAGAAATCCTGAGGATGCCGTTGTTTTAGGCCTTGCCAACGTTTTACCCGAGCTTCCCAGAAAAATGTCGGGCCCCAATATCTCAACCGTTGCGGTCAAATCCTATTCCTTCCGCGACTGAAAGGACGAATCAATGAACAAGAAAAACGTAAAGAAAAAGAAAGTGGACAAGAGCAAGCTCGCTCTTCGCATCGCCTGCGGTGTTTTGGCAGGCATTATGGTGCTTGGCGTCGCCTATACGATAATCGCATTTTTGCTTTGATAAAAGGGGCTGAGCGCGCGCGCCGGCCCTTCTTCTACAGAAAGGAAAACCATGGAAAACAAGGATTTTTTAAGCTCACCCGAAAACTACACGATGCTCTTTGACTTTTATGAAATGACCATGTCCAACGGGTATTTCAAGCTTGGACGCGGCAAGGAGATCACCTACTTCGACGTCTTCTTCCGCACCATTCCCGACAGTGCGGGATATGCTGTTTTCGCGGGTCTTGAGCAGGTCATTGAGTACATCAAGAATCTTCGCTTCACAGAGCGCGATATTGCCCATCTTCGTCAAAAGGGCATTTTCGACGAGGAGTTTTTAGAGTTTTTAAGAACCTTTCGCTTTACGGGTGATATTTACGCTATGCGAGAGGGAACGCCTATTTTCCCCGGAGAGCCGATCATGACGGTGCGCGCTCCCGCAATCGAAGCACAGCTTATTGAGACCTTTGTTCTTCTTTCTCTTAACCATCAGTCGCTGATTGCCACCAAGGCAACGCGTGTGGTCCGTGCCGCGCAGGGAAGACCCGTTGCGGAGTTCGGCTCCCGCCGCGCACAGGGTGCCTCGGGCGCACTTCTCGGCGCTCGCGCCGCCTATATCGGCGGTTGCTCCTCGACGGCTTGCACGATGAGCGAGCGTGACTACGGCATTCCCGCCTCCGGAACGATGGCGCATTCTTGGGTGCAGATGTTTGACGATGAATACAGCGCCTTCGCCGCTTATTGCGAGCTTTACCCCGAAAACGTAACCCTTCTTATTGATACCTACGACGTTCTTCATAGCGGCGTGCCGAATGCCATCCGCGCCATTAAGGAGGTTTTGATCCCTCGCGGCGGAAAGAAATATGCCGTCCGTCTTGATTCGGGCGACCTTGCATACCTGACCAAGCGCATCCGCAAAATGCTCGACGAGGCAGGGCTTGCCGACTGTAAGATCGTTGCTTCCAACTCTTTGGACGAAAACATCATCAAAACTCTGCTCTCGCAGGGCGCGTACATTGATGCCTTCGGCGTTGGAGAACGCCTCATCTGCTCCAAATCAAACCCCGTTTTCGGCGGCGTTTATAAGCTTGTTGCCGTAGAAAAAGAGGATGGAAGCATAAAGCCCAAAATTAAGATCTCCGAAAACATTGAAAAGATCACCAACCCCGGCTATAAAAAGCCCTACCGCATCTTTGACGGCGAAACGGGACAGGCTATTGCCGACTATATCGCGCTTGCCGACGAGGTGCTTGACGGCAAGGAGCCGATCCTTCTTTTCGACCCTGTCAACACGTGGAAGCATAAAACGGTCACCAACTATCGCATTGAGTGCTTGCACGTTCCGATTTTCCTTGGCGGCGAGTGCGTTTATACCTCCCCCTCCGTGCACGAGATCCGCGACTATTGCCGCGACCAGCTCGCGCTTCTTTGGGACGAGGTCAAGCGCTTCGACAACCCCCATCGCTACTACGTTGACCTCTCTGAAAATCTTTGGACGCTCAAGCAGGAGATGCTTCGCGGAAAGAGATAAGAAAAAGGCGCCCTTCGGCGCCTTTTTTATGTCAAAAACAGTGAAAAAATGCGATATAACTGTTGCTTTTTTGTATCAATTATGATATAGTAAAATAAAGAAGTATGTGAGAAAGGGGTCGCGCTATGGCAAGCAATCTTCTGTACCTTGTCCGTTTAGATTCTATTCGAAAAACGTCGAGCGGAGCAGATGGGAAAATTGCCGATTTTATTCTTACCAATATCAATACCTTTCATCGCTATACGGTGCAAGAGCTCGCGGATACTACGGGGACGAGCTATGCCAGCGTTTGCCGCTTTCTAAAGAAGCTCGGCGTTGGTGGCTTTAAGGAGTTTAAAAAGCTCCTCGCTGACGAGCTTGAGCTTGAGGGAGATACGCTTGACACGCTTGAATTCAATATTGAAAGCGATAGGTACGTTCCCTTTGATCAGATCTCCAAGCGCATCTGTGACTACTCCTCCAGCGTTGTCGCGGGCTGTCATAAGATTCTTAATCAGGATTCGATCGAAAAGATCGTTGCCATCATCAAAAACGCGGAGCATATTCAGTTTATCGGACTTGGTGCCTCCGCCGTTACCGCGCAGTATGCCTATACCAAGTTCTTTCGCCTGAGGCACAACTGCTCGTTCGATACCGATATCATCGTTGCGAAAATGAAGGCAACGATGCTCCAAAGCCAAAACGTGCTTTTTGCCATCTCCTCATCGGGAAGAACGCAAAGCATTCTTGATATTGCAGAGCTTGCCCGCGCCAGCGGCGCCACCGTTATCTCGATCTGCGACTTTTTAAACTCACCTCTTGCCAATCGCTCGGATATCAGTATTTGTACCACGGTGCGTGAGTCCAACAAGTATATCGACGTGGATTTCCCCCTCATTCAAGGTCAGATCACTATCATTGATATCATCTACGCTTACCTTTATAACCGTATGCCTGAGGTCTCCTCTTATAAGCTCAAAAAGACCAAAGAGGCTATTTTCCGCGATAAAACACGGCAGTGACCCAAAACATAAAACACAAGGAGTTCATTATGAAAAAAGACGTTTGCGTAAAACTCGAGGGCGTTGCCGCTTCTCGCCTTATGAGAAAGATCCTTTTCGGAAAATAATTCCGATAGCCTGAAAAGCAAACCCAAAAGCCGTTTTTCCTTTAGAAAAACGGCTTTTTTTTATTGACTTTAACATACAAGCGTAGTATAATGTAATTTGGAAGAATATATCAAAAGGGCAAAGGATATGTTAAAGAAAAACGACATCTATCGCGTGAAAATCATAGACCTCAACAACCTCGGCTTTGGCGTTGCCAAAATCGAGGGCATGACCGTTTTCGTCGGCGGTGCCGTTGACGGCGACGAGATCGACGCGCGTATTATTCTTGTCAATAAGACCTATGCCGTTGCCCGCATAGAAAAAATGCATATCCCCTCGCCTCACCGCATCCCCGCGCCTGCCTGTGCGAAAACCGCTTGCGGCGGCTGTGCCTACCAGTCCATCGGCTACGCGCACGAAAAGGAGCTGAAAGAAAACTATGTTCGACACGCCTTTTTAAAGGCGGGCTTAAAGGACGTTACCGTTGCCCCCGTCTTGTCCACCGATAAGACCGAGGGCTATCGCAATAAAGCGCAATACGCCGTTGGCGCGGATAAGAACGGAAAATGCATCGCGGGCTTCTTTGCACCCAAAACGCATCGCATCGTCGAGGCGGCGGACTGCCCACTCGCCTCTCCCGTTTTTGCTCCTATCGTCAAAACGGTGCTGGCATACGCAAACGATAACGGTATTACGCCCTACGACGAGCAAACGGGGAAGGGAACGCTTCGCCATATCTACCTTCGCGCCTCGGGGGAGGGCAAGGTGCTTTTAACTCTTGTCATCAATCAAAAATCCCTCGCGCGCGAAAACGGGCTTGTCCTCGCTTTAACGGAAAAGCATAAAAATATCGTCGGTATCTATCTTAATATCAATACCGAAAAAACCAACGTCATCTGCTCGGATGAGTACCGACACCTCTTTGGCGAAAAGCGCCTTTCGGACACCCTCGCGGGCGTGCCGCTTTCGCTTTCTCCCGCCTCGTTTTATCAGGTCAACCGCGATGCTGCCGAAATGCTCTATCTTTTCGGTGCAAAGGAAGCGGACTTCTCGCCCGACGATGAGCTTTTAGACCTATACTGCGGTGTCGGTAGCATCGGGCTATCCATGGCGCACGCCGTAAAGACGCTCGTCGGCGTCGAGATCGTGCCCTCTGCCGTAGAATGCGCCAAGGAAAACGCTGAAAAAATGGGTCTTTCCACCGCGCGCTTCTTCTGTGCCGACGCGGGCAACGTCGAAGCGCTTGTCGCCTCGCTCAAAAACGAGGACGGCACGCCCTACCGCCCCACCGCCGTCGTGCTTGACCCACCGCGCAAGGGCTGCGATAGCGCCCTCCTTTCCTTCCTCGCCAACGACTTAAAAATCAATAAGATCCTCTATATCTCCTGTAACCCCGACACCCTCGCGCGCGACGCGCGTATCCTTTCCGACTACGGCTACTCGCTTGGCACGGTAACGCCTGTTGATTTGTTCCCGAGAACGGGCCACGTCGAGAGTGTCGTTTGTCTGACACGGTCAGACAAAGCGACGTGATATAACGCCTGTGCGGCGCGTGATATAGACACCTGCGGTGTCGTGATATAGAACGCTTCGCGTTCGTGATATGTCGCTTGCGCGACGTAAGGCGATGGCGTTCCACGCGCACAGGGTGCGCATATCACGCTGGCGATAGCAAGCATATCACGAAAGCCAACGGCTTTCCATATCACGCGCGACGAAGTTGCGCTATATCACGACGGCAACGCCGTCTATATCACTCCACCACAGGTGGACCCAAAAGGAGTATTTATGGCAAAAACCTCGCACGAGCTCGCGATTGAATTTGCTGTCGAAATCACCGAGCTTTGTTCAAAAATAAAAGGTCGCCCCGAATATACAAAGCAGCTTATTCGCAGTGCATCTTCAATCGGCGCGAATATAGCCGAAGCAAAATATGCCGAAAGTAACGCGGATTTTGTTCACAAGCTCGAAATCGCACAGAAAG
>JAZOSE010000135.1:0-14351 GCA_045656965.1 Eubacteriales bacterium | reverse complement strand
GTTCTGTTGCACTTGCGGTGCGAGTGCGAAACCGTGTTGCCGAATACAACGCCCTTGCCGCAAACACTGCATTTTGCCATTGGATTTACCTCCTAAATACTCTGTGCTTCCGCACGAGATAATCTTTCTTTTTTTAATCAGCAACGAGTATTATAACACATAAATTTCAAAAATGCAATACCTTTTTTCGTTTTTTTGGTCTTTTTTCGGAGAAATACAAGCGAGCGGGGTCAAAACGGCGTCTTTTTGTCTCTTTTGACAAAAAGTGTGCGCAAAAAAGTGTGACAAAAAGCCGCCGCCCCACTTGACAGAAGGGATAAAATAGGTTAAAATAATAAAGTTAAAATATATTATAATGTAAGGTACTATCATATGACGGAACAAAACAACGACTTCCGCGTGTGCGGCAAGATCTCCCTCGCGGGTGACCTTGGAAGCGGTAAAAGCACCGTTTCAAAGATCCTTATCGAGCGCCTTGGCGCCACCTACTATTCCACGGGTGCCATTTGTCGCGCTATTGCCGCCAAGCACGGCATCAACATTATTGAAATGAATCAGTATATGGAAACGCATCCCGAGATCGACCACGAGATCGACGACGGGCTGAGGGCACTCTCCGATAGAGAAGAGTGTATGATCATCGACTCGCGTATGGCTTGGCACTTTGTGCGCGACACCTTCCGCGTGTATATGACCACCGAGCTTGCCGAGAGCGCCAAGCGCATTCTTCGTGCCGGCAGAGCCGAGGAGCAGGCGGCAACCGTTGAAGAGACCGCCGCGAATATTCGCACGCGCAAGGCGAGCGAAAGAAAGCGTTATAGCGAGCAGTACGGTGTGGACTGCAAGGATTTAAATAACTACTCCTTGATCGTCGACAGCACCTACGCCACACCCGAGGAGGTTGCCGAGTGCATTCTCTCTTGCTTTGCCGATTGGCTTGAGGACCACTCTCGCCGCTATGCATACATCTGTCCCCGTCGCTTCCTGTACCCGAACGAGGGAACGGATGAGGGAAGAGCGGTCAAGCTCTCCGAGCTTTTAGACGCGGGCGAGGATGCGGGCGACGCCTATGCCGTAGAATGTGACGGCGACATTTACCTGACCGACAACGCCGAGGTAGCCTTGGCGCACGCGATCTCCGACATTGCGCTTGTGCCCACCAAGCTCACCGTTGGCAAAAAGCCCTACGGAGAATACGTCCGTATGACCGATACTTTTTAAGAAAGGGAACAGTTATGCAATTTTTAAAGCAAAAGGCGGCGTCTCTCGTATCCGCCGCGGCAGAAAAGCTCTTTGCCCCCGCCACGCTTTCGGCAGAGGACGTCTTTTCTATGCTCGAATATCCCCCCGACACCGAAATGGGCGACCTTGCGCTCCCTTGCTTCAAGCTCAGTAAGACCCTTCGTCGCTCTCCCGTGCAGATCGCCGCGGCGCTCGCCGAGGAGATCAAGAGCGAGGAGTTCTCGGCTGTCGAGGCAGTCAACGGCTACTTAAACTTTAAAAAGGACGCGTCGGCGTTTGCCGCGCGCACCGTCGCCAAAATCCTCGCCGAGGGCGAGAAATACGGCGCACCCGCCTATGGGGAGGGCAAGACCGTCGTTCTCGACTATTCCTCGCCGAACGTTGCCAAGCCCTTCCATATCGGACACCTTGGCACCACCGTGATCGGTCACTCCTTAAAGCTCCTTCATGAGTTTGCGGGCTACAAGTGCATCGGTATCAACCACCTTGGCGACTGGGGCACCCAGTTTGGCAAGCTTATCGTTGCCTATCGCAAATGGGGCAACCGCGAGGAGATCGAGGCGAAGGAGATCGACGAGCTTGTTCGTCTTTATGTAAAATTCCATACGGAAGCCGAGGCAGACCCCTCGCTCAACGACGAGGCACGCGCCGAGTTTGCCAAGCTTGAAGCGCACGACGAGGAAAATCTCGCGCTCTGGAAATGGTTTATCGAGATCTCGCTTCGTGAGTACAGCAAGACCTACCGCATGCTCGGCATCGAGTTTGACAGCTATAACGGCGAAAGCTTCTATACCGATAAAATGCCCCGTCAGATCGAAAAGATCCGCGAAGCAGGGCTTCTCACCATCGACGACGGCGCCTCAGTCGTTAACCTCGAAAAATGGAATATGCCGCCCTGTCTGATCTTAAAGCGCGACGGCTCCACCCTCTACCCCACACGCGACATTGCCGCCGCCGCATACCGCAAGGAAAACTACGATTTTGAAAAATGCATCTACGTGACCTCCGCGGGTCAGTGCTTGCACTTTGCTCAGTGGTTTAAGGTCGTAGAAATGATGGGCTACGACTGGGCGGACAAGCTCGTTCACGTTCCCTACGGCACCGTCAGCATCAACGGCGAGAAGCTCGCCACGCGAACCGGCAACGTTATTCTTTTAAAGGATCTTTTCCGTCAGGCGATCGACAAGGTCAAGGATATTATGAAGGAAAAGAACTCCGCCACCGCGGATAACGACGCCGTTGCCGAGGCAGTCGGCGTTGGCGCGATCATCTTCTACTACCTCTCCAACAACCGCATGCGCGACATTAACTTTATGTTAGAGGACGCTCTTTCCTTCGACGGAAATACGGGTCCCTACGTGCAGTACACCTACGCGCGCTGCTGCTCCCTGCTTGAAAAGGCACAGGGTGCGGGCAACGCCGTCACCCCCATGCCTCTTTGCCGCGAGGAAGCGGAGCTTTCGCGCGTTCTTTCGCTCTTCCCCGAGCGTGTAGAGGCGGCAATTGCCGAGTATGAGCCCTCGCTCATTACGCGCTACATTCTCGACGTGGCGGCGGCATTCAACCGTTTCTACCACGAGTGCCAGATCGCCTCGGCGGAGGATGCGACGGTCAGAGAAAACCGTCTTGCCTTCACCCGCGCGACGAGGACCGTTTTGGGCACGGCGCTTCGCCTTATCTGTATGCCCACCCCCGAAAAGATTTAAAGGAGCTAACGAACATGTCAGGACATAGCAAATGGAATAATATCAAGCGTAAAAAGGAAAAGACCGACGCGGCACGCGCCAAGATCTTTACCAAGATCGGCAAGGAGATGGCGGTGGCTATCCGTGCGGGCGGACCTAACCCCGAGAGCAACTACAAGCTCCGCGAGCTGATTGCCAAAGCAAAGGCAAACAACGTGCCCAACGACAACATTGAGCGCGCAATTAAGAAGTTTAAGGATTCCGACGTTGTATACGAGGAGATCACCTACGAGGGCTACGGTCCTGCAGGTGTCGCCGTGATCGTAGAGACGGCGACCGATTCGAGAAACCGTACCGCAGGCGATATTCGCCACTATTTCAGCAAATGCGGCGGAAACCTCGGCGCACAGGGCTGCGTGAGCTTTATGTTCACCGATATGGGTCTGATCACCATTGAGGACGAGGACGGAGATATCGACGAGGAAGCTCTGATGGAGGCAGCTCTCGAAGCAGGTGCCGCCGACTTTAAGAGCGAAGAGGGCGTTTACGAGATCTACACCGAGTGCGACGACCTTGAAGCCGTTACCGAGGCACTTGCCGCGCAGGGCTATAAGGCTACCACCTCGGAAGAGACGAAGGTGCCTTCCTCTTACACCGCGATCGACGAGGAAGCCGCCGCCAATATGGAAAAGCTGCTCGACTATCTCGATGAGTGTGAGGACGTAACGGGCGTTTATCACAACTGGGACGCTTGACGGTGAATTTTGGCATATAACGCCGCTTTCTCTACAAAAATCCCCCGCCAATTTAATGAATAAGGAAAAAGGACACGCACGTGTCCTTTTTCCTTTTATAGCATCTTTTTGACCTTTTCCAGCGCGCCCTTTTCAAGACGCGAGACCTGCGCTTGCGAGATTCCAATCTCCTCGGCGATCTCCATTTGGGTCTTGCCACGATAAAAGCGCATCATTAAAATATGGCGTTCACGCTCGCCGAGACGGCGAAGCGCATCCTTTAAGGAGATATCCTCCACCCAGTTTTCGTCGTTCTCCTCGCTGACAAGCTGGTCAATGACGAACACCGAGTCCTCCCCGTCGTTATAGACTGAGTCGTAAAGGGAGACGGGCTCGACAATGGCTTCAAGCGCGTGCGCGACTGCCTTTTTGTCCTCACCCATCAGCTCGGCGATCTCGTCGGTGGAGGGCTCAACGCCCTTTGCGTGCGTTAGGGTGTCGCGCGCTTGCAGGGCGCGGTAGGCGAGGTCGCGCACCGAGCGTGAAACGCGAATGGCGTTGTTGTCGCGCAGATATCTTTTGACCTCGCCGATGATCATCGGTACTGCATAGGTGGAAAACTGCACGTCAAGCTCGGTGTTAAAATTGTCCACCGCCTTGATAAGACCGATACAGCCCACTTGGAACAAGTCGTCAAGGCTTTCTCTCCTTCCCGTAAACCGTTGTATAATGCTTAGCACCAGTCGAAGATTTCCGTAGATAAGCTCGTCGCGCGCCTCGCTATCGCCTGCCTTGACTCTTAAAAGCAGAGCGCGCTTTTCCTCGTTTGATAGAATAGGAAGCTTTGAGGTATTGACACCGCAGATCTCAACCTTGTTATTATACATACCGACCGTATCCTTTTTTGAAGGCGATATTTGCCTTGCCCTCACATCGGTAAGTATTGTCAAAACGACCGCCCTCTTATGCAGGGGCTTGATGGGTAAAAATATGGAAAAAGGGAAGGAAGGGCAGAGAAAAGACGAGTAAAAAGCGCTTTTTCCCTTGACAAAACGGGCGTTTGTAGTATAATGTTATTGTGTGAAAAAACGGTGCAAAACGCACCGAAGAAAAGAAAGAGCCTCTATGGATAAGCAAAGCTTTAAGCGCGGACTGCTGCACGGCGTGCCGATCTTTCTCGGCTATCTCGCCGTGTCCTTTTCCTTTGGCATTTTTGCCATTGCGAGCGGTCTTAGCGTTCTTGAAACGGTTTTAATATCAATGTTCAACCTGACCTCAGCAGGTCAGCTGGCGGGCGTGCCCATTATTGCGGGCGCGGGCTCGCTTTTTGAGCTTGCTATCGGTCAGCTCGTCATCAACCTTCGCTACTCTCTGATGTCGGTGTCGCTCTCGCAAAAGTTTGATAAGGGCGTGCGCCTCTTTGACCGCTTTGTTATCGCCTTTGCCAACACCGACGAGGTCTTTGCGGTCTCCTCCTCTCAGCCGGGCGCAGTGTCGAAGAGCTATATGTACGGTCTTATCATCCCGCCTTACCTCGGTTGGACGGTGGGAACGGCGATCGGCGCCCTTGCGGGCAGCATCCTTTCCCCTCTTGTGATGAGTGCGCTTTCCGTGGCGATCTACGGAATGTTCGTGGCAATCGTCGTGCCCGCAATGAGAGGGCATAAGGCAACGGCGCTTTGCGTGCTTTTCGCAATTGGTTTAAGCTGCCTTTTCCGCTATACCCCTGTTTTAAACACCGTATCGGGCGGCTTCGTTATTATCATTTGTGCGGTGTCGGCGAGCGCGCTTTTCGCACTCCTTGCCCCCATCCAGGCAGAAAAGGAGGCTGAGTGATGAGCGTGCGTCCTATGTTTTTCGTATACCTTCTCGTGATGGCAGGGGTCACGTACCTTGTACGTATGCTTCCCTTGGTCCTCATCAAGAGGAAGATCAAAAACCGCTTCCTTCTTTCCTTCCTTTACTATATGCCCTATGCTGTGCTTGCGGTTATGACGGTGCCCGCGATGTTTTACGCGACACTCTTTCCCATCTCTGCCGCGGTCGGCTTTGTCGTTGCCGTTCTGCTCGCGTACTTCCGCCGCAGTCTTGTCGTCGTAGCCGCCGCGTCCTGCCTTGCCGTTCTCCTAACGGAACTTATCGGCGCGGGCCTCATCTCGTAAAACGAAAAAATATTGACAAAAATAGAAAAACCCCTTGACAAACGCTAAAAAAGTGCTATAATAATATCCGTTCGAACACATTGGGGAATTGTGTAACGGCAGCAGCACAGACTCTGACTCTGTTTGTTGGGGTTCGATCCCCTATTCCCCAGCCAAAAAATCCAACTCGTAAGAGTTGGATTTTTTCATTTGTGCCGTCAGGCACAACATCATTTGACCGAAGGTCAACATCATTTCGAGCGGAGCGAGAACATCATCGCCGCCCGCGGCACAAATGAACGAGGTTGAGGCGTTGCCTCAAATGATGTTGCAACAAGTTGCAAATGATGTGATGCTTCGCATCAACGATGTTGCGCTTCGCGCAAACGAAGCGGTAGCCGTTTGTTTGGATTGTTGATTGATAGTTGATTTTTTAGCGATAATATGATATAATTAGTTCAAGGAAGGTGGTGTGGTTATGAAAGAGGATAAGCTCGGTGATCTGTCTATGGAATTATCCGTAGAAGTTTTGAAGTTGACAAAAGAATTACGTCCAAAGCACGAAACCGTTATTGCAAATCAAATCGGTAGAAGTGCGACAAGTATTTGCGCTAATATTGCTGAAAGCAAATATGCTCATAGCCGCGCCGATTTTATTGCAAAGCTTGAAATTGCGCTCAAAGAAACAAACGAAACAAGCAAGTGGCTTGAAATGCTTTGGAGAAGCGAATATATAGATGAAGCAAGACACAAGACACTTGATAAGACCTGTTCAACTATCAGATTTTTGCTTGTTCGGTCTATTCAAACAGCGAAGCAAAATGCAAATCAAGGCAACAAAAAAGACCTTATGTGACTGTTTTAGCACATAAAGGTCTTTATTTGTTTTCTGTTCTTCCAAGCAAATAATCGAGTGACACATCAAAATAGTCTGCAAATTTTATAAGCGTTTCGTAATCCGCTTCTCTTTCTAAATTTTCATACCGAGAGATGGTGTTTTGATTCATATTCAAATCAAAAGCAAGCTTTAACTGGGATATATTTCGTTCTTTTCGTAATTGTTGTAGACGAAATTTCATTTTTCCCCCTTATTTTTTGAAAACCTATTGACATTATTATACCACTTTGGTATAATACAAATATCCCGTTTTGGGATAATATCATCATGGAGGAGAAAAATATGAAAAATCCATTCAAGTACATTAAGCACGTAATTAAAGACCCAATCACGAACATCGATGAGGCTGATGCGCGCAAAAGGGAATTGATGCCTTTACTATACACTTCAATCGGTGTCACAGTTGCCGGTGTTGTTGGTAGCATATTCTTGAGCTTTCTGACAGTACTTACGGCGATTGGTGCGTTGGGTGTCCTTCTTTGCCTTTTCTTGTTCTTTGTCATCAAGAGAGCAAAAGCAAAGTTTGCTGCCCTGACCTGTGACGGCTGTAAGAAAATGATGGAGATTAAAACCAAAGAAGATTACGATAAGTACGTGACGTATTCTCTTGCCGAATTTGCGCACTCCATTACCTTTTCTCATGTTACCGATTCGAATAAAATCGGTTTACAGAAAATCTCGGCAACGGGAAGCTCTAGTGTAAGTGTAATCTATACGTGCACCTGCCCGAATTGTGGCACGAAGAATGGCATCAGGTATAGAATAACTCCTTTTAATACAGAAATGGCAGAAGTATATAAGCCCTCTCTTACGAAAAAAGAGGAAATCGATCTGGAAACGAAGGCGGTGGTGGTATCCACTTTCCGCGCTCTGGCGGCTCACTCGCGTGGATATGGCGCGCTCCCTGTAGAGCTTGAAAACAAAAAAATTACCGCTAAAAAAGCCTTAACAACCAATACGCTTACCTTTGCCCTCAGCGATACAGACGTTGAGCAGATCAAAGATTCGACAGCAATCGACTTGCCCATTACCTCACACAGTATCCATCATGCGGATTACGGAAAGGTTTCTACCGCCGTTGCTTCTTGTCCTTCAAGTGGAAAGTTCCGCTCTGTCAGACTGAAATATCATAGAACCGTTGAAGAAATGGCAGAAGGCTTCTTTGTAAGAAATGAGCTTAACGGAGATATCTCAAAAGTATAATACAAACATTTCTATTAAAAATAAAAAAGAGCAAGCATTCGCTTGCTCTTTTTCTGTTTTCAGTCCTCTTCCGGATGCACGAAGGAAAAGCCGGCTTGCTTGGCTTGCTTGATCTCCGTGGCGGTCGGGCGGTAGTCGGTGACGATGACGTTTGCCTTGTTTAACGGCGCGACGGCGGCGAAGGCGGGCGCGTCCTTCGTTGCTCCCTACGTGAACCGCCTTGACAATATCATCGGCGACGGTGTTGACGTCGTGGCGCAGATCGTGGAGATGTTCGAGCGCTACTCTCTTGACACCAAGGTGCTTGCCGCCAGCTTTAAAACGGCGGAGCAGGTGCATAAATGCGCCCTTTGCGGCTGCCACAGCGTGACCGTTACCGCCGACGTTTTGAAAAAGCTCATCAGCCATCCTATGACGGATGCCGCGATTGCGGGCTTTAAGAGTGACTGGGCGGGTGTTTACGGCGACAAGAGGATCGAGGATTTTAGTTAAAGACAAGCAAAAAGGACTTCAATCTTCTCCGTCCTTTTCTCTTTTGATCAAAGTGCAAAGCGGTTTTCTCCCGTCTTGACGGCGTATGCCTTGCCGCAAATTTTGAGCGTGTAGGGGGCGTTAGATACGACAACGCACTCCTTTTCGTCGGCAATAATGTCGGTTACAACGTCTCCAAAGTGGAAATTACGAACGCCGATCTTGCCGCGGAAGGTGTCGGGCTTTTCCCACTCTACGACACCCTCAAAGGCGTTGGCGGTGTGGAAGCCCAGCACGTATTCAAGATAAATGGCGATAGGGCCGAGCGCCGACCAGCCGCAGAAGTCGGGGCGCACGGGGTGACCGATGCCACCGGTTTGTGTGCCCGGCTCGTGCTTTTCGGGAGAGTAGCACTCCCAAATGGTGTGCGGCTCGTATTCCTCGTGCGTGGCAAGCATATGGCGGAAGATCTTGTGCGCTGCCTCGTGCGCTTCCTTATACAGACCGTATTCGGCAAGACCCTTTAAGGATGCATACGCCGTGGGAAGCCAGAGAGAGCCGCGCCAATAATGACCGTAGGGGCGATAATCGGGGTCGCTTCTTGAAAGCGAGATCAGCGGCACCTCGCCACCGAGATAAGCGGGATCCAAGGCGTAACGGACGAGGCTCCTTGCCTGCTCGGACGAGGCAACGCCTGCCGTCATCGTCCAAAAGGACGCAGGAGTCACGACCTTGCAGAAGCTGTGGTCGCGGCGGTCAATATCGTAGTAGAAGCCGTCCTGCTCATCCCAATAGTAGCGGTTGATGATATCCTTCTTTTCGTTGAATTTTGCTAACCACTCGTTTTCATTTTCCTTGTCGCCTATGAGAGCGAAAAGTCGGGCAATGGTCCTTGCGGCAAACGCCTGCTGGGAGATGGCGTCGATCCACAGCATATTGGGGTTGTTGGGTCGTTCCGCCTCGGCGGTGGGCGTCCATCTTCCTCGAGGGGTATTGTCCATACCCGAGCGACCGCCTTCCCACATAAATCCGTAAGGATCCTTGATCAAGCAGGTCTCGATCAGAACGCCGCGGGGCAGGGTGCGCTCGGAAAGGCTTTCAAACCAATCGTAGTGCTTTTGAAGGAATTTTCTTTCATAAAGCAGCTCGCGGATGTACGCAAGGTCGCCGTGATACAGCGCGTTTTCGTATTCCGCCCACGCGAAAAGCGGGGGGTTGTCGGCAATATGTACCCAAATCGGATTGGGAACGCCGTGGGTTGCGCCCGTCCACGAGGGCTCTTTTTCGGAGGGGATGATGTGGGGAAGCGAGCCGTCACCGTGCAAGACCGTGTAGAAATTGTTTAAGGTCTCAATGCCGGGGAAGACCTCTTGCGCGTATTTGCAGAATAGGGTCATAAAGCAGGTGTCCCAGATCCACACCTGCGTGTCGCAGAACGCCTCGTCCATATAAGGTGTTTGGGGCATTCCGGGAATATCTCTGACGTGGTCGTGGGCAAGGCTCCACGCTCGCTTGTAAAACGCCTCGTATTCGGGATGCTCCTCGCATACGGGAATGGGTAAATATTTCTCCCAATCCGAGGCTCTAAAATTCTTTTCCACAACTGTCTCCCTTGTTTGTCTGCGGTGCCGTTTCTAAGGTCATTATAGTATATTTTTCTCCTCTTTTCAAGACTTTTTTTGCTTTTGTTGACTTTTCTTTTTCGGTGTGCTATACTTCAACTGTAAAAACAACAAACGCAAGGATATATCTATCTATGGATCAGTCAAACGTAAGGCGAGTAAAGCTCGCCTGCTACAGTGCCAACGTCGGCGCCTCGGTGGTTGCCAATCTTTCTCCCGTCCTCTTTTTGACCTTTCGCGAGCTTTACGGCATTTCCTACTCGCTGCTCGGTCTTCTCGTCCTCATCAACTTTTTTACACAGCTGATCATTGATCTTATTTTCTCCTTCTTTTCCCACCGCTTTAATATTCCGAAAACCGTTAAGTCGATCCCCGTCATATGCTTTATAGGCTTTTTGATCTATGCCGCCGCACCCATCCTGTTTCCGAGGCATATTTTTCTCGGTCTTGCAATAGGAACGGTGATCTTTTCCGCCGCAGGCGGTCTTGGCGAGGTGCTGATCAGCCCCACCGTTGCCGCGCTCCCCTCGCCCGACCCTGACAGGGAAATGAGCAAGCTGCATTCGATGTACGCTTGGGGCGTTGTCGGTGTTATCGTGATCAGCACGCTCTTCCTTCTTCTTTTCGGCAAGGAGAGCTGGCAATATTTAACGCTCCTATTTATGAGCGTTATGGTTTTTTCCTTCGTGCTTTTCTTGGGTGCCAAAATCCCCGAAATGCAAACGCCGAAGAAAGCCTCCGGTGCGCTTGGAATGTTTAAAAGTCGTGGGGTCTGGCTTTGCATTTTCGCCATTTTCCTCGGCGGTGCGGCAGAGTGCAATATGGGACAGTGGAGCTCGGGCTATCTTGAAGCTGCCCTCGGCATCCCGAAGCTCTGGGGCGACCTCTTCGGTGTGGCACTTTTCTCGGTTACGTTAGGGCTGGGAAGAACGCTGTACGCCAAAAGAGGAAAAAATATTGGTCGCGTTTTAACGCTCGGTGCCGTCGGTGCTACCGCCTGCTATCTTGTCGCGGCGCTTTCGCCAATCGCGGCACTTGGACTTTTTGCCTGTGCCTTTACGGGCTTTTTCGTATCCATGCTTTGGCCCGGCAACCTCGTCGTCGCCTCGGGTCGCTATCCAAATGACGGTGTGTTTATCTACGCCGTGATGGCGGCGGGCGGAGACCTCGGTGCCTCGGTCGCGCCTCAGCTTCTCGGTGTGATCACCGATACCGTCATCGCAAACCCCCACGCCGCCGAGATCGCGGCAAGGCTGTCCTTGACCGTCGAGCAGCTGGGTATGAAGCTCGGCATGCTTTGCGGAATGCTCTTTCCCCTTTGCGCGATATTCGTATATCTTCATATTTGGAAAACAGAGAAAAAGAAAAACAAGGAGTGCGACCTATGAAGTACCAATTTATGCGTTTTCCCGAGGGAAAGCTGAAAGCCGTTACCTTAAGCTATGACGACGGCGTTCCGTCCGACGTTCGCTTTTCGGATGTGATCACCTCTTACGGGCTTAAATGCACCTTCAATATGAACGGTGACAAAATGCGCGGCGACGCAACGCTTTCGAAGGAAACGGTGGAAAAAATCGTTTTTGCGCGCGGACATGAGTTAGCGCTCCACGGCTATTATCACGCCGCACCCGGAAGAGTGCGCGCCGCCATCGGGATCAAGGACGTTTTTGAAAATCGCCTCGAGATGGAGAAAAAATACGGACGCATCATTCGCGGTATGGCGTATCCCGACTCGGGTACGAACGTGCTTGAAAACGGTATGACCTATGAAAGGATCAAGGCATACCTTGAGGAGCTGGACGTCGCCTATGCACGCACAACGAGAAGCCACGGCACATTCGCTCTCCCGAACGATTTTCACGCGTGGTGTCCCACCGCGCATCATAACGACCCGAAGCTTTTTGAGCATATCGAAAGATTTTTAGATCTTGAATACACGGGATGGGGAAAGATCTCGAGTGCCTCTCCTCTTCTGTTCTATATGTGGGGTCACAGCTACGAATTTGACCGTGACAACAACTGGGAAAGACTGGATAAGATCGGTGAGGCTCTCGGCGGCAAGGACGATGTTTATTACGCTACGAATATAGAGATCTATAACTACGTTAAGGCATATCAGTCGCTTGAATATTCACTTGACGGCACGATGATCTATAACCCCACCCTTTACACACTTTGGTTTGTTCGCGACGGAAGCGAGCCTATCTCTATCCGCAGCGGCGAAACCCTTAAACTTTAAAAACAAAAGCACGAAAGCTTCGCTTTCGTGCTTTTCTTAGATTAAAAAAGGGAACGGATTTTGCTCCGTTCCCTAAATTTTTGTTTGGATTACTTAAAGTATCTCTTAAGAAGACCCTCGAAGGCACAGCCGTCGCGCCTTATATAGGACTTTTACAAAGCGTTGTGATGTATGAGTCATTGGGTGTCGCAAGCACTGTAAATATGAATGTGAATCACATATGTCTTATATGATATCTTAACTGCGGACATTCGATTGGTCTTGTTTCTTCCATAATGATAAAACTTTAAACAATTATTCCAACAATATTGTTTAAGTCAATAAAATCGTTTGGATATCTACCAATTTCTGTACCTTCTTGGTTATAAATATATATAATGTCATTTTTCTTTTTTATAGCAACCGTTTGAGATGTATAATTGTGAAGCTCACCTTCATACGAATAGCTTGTCTTCTTATCCGAATAAACATATACATTTTTACCTTGTTGTACCGCTATTAATATCATATTTCCTCCTATAATTACGGCTTATCTTGCATGTATCCATATCCGCCACAAGTCTTAAACAGTCTGATTCGAATTTTATTTAGCGCCTTAAAGATATTATATTTTTTTAGCACGGCAATGGAATATTCAGAACACGACGGTATGCACACGCATTTTCTCCTTGTTTCTTCTTTTGCATAATGCTGATAACACTCAATTGATTTAATGCAAATCTTCTTCAAAAACAAAAAGGCAAAGGCTGTGTATGAAACCAAATATGCTAACCACTTATAATTTGCAATATGAAAAGCATAATTGACCGCAACCGCTATAAAAAAGCTGATAAAAAGATATATGAATATCCAAACTAAAACAGAGATTATCGTGGTTTTAGGACGAGGGAGAGGGCGTTGCTGTATGTATACTTCTAACCTTTTCTGTTCTTCTTGAGATTCTTCATTATAAAAACTAATTTCTTTATCAATTTTTTTGCCGCTCATATTTGCATTTAAAGGGTAGAAAGGCAGAATCTTAAAAGTTCGGTCTTTCCATTGCTATACATTTTATTTACTTAGACAACCTGCTTTTTTAGGCATAACATACGTAGGTTCATATTTTCTGATCTTCGCGGCATATTTTTTAGGATATCCTTTGTATTCTTTTAGAGCAGGAGCATTGTAGCATTTTTGTTGATAATCAATCATATGCTTCCACAATACTATTGCTTTATTCATCAATTCTTTGTTTGATGAATAATTTTCTTCAATATAATCACCAAGTATATATCCCATTGAGCAATTCGGATTCAAACCCTTGAAAACCTCAAATAAACCTTCTTCGTCATCTTTAAATTCCGAAACAACCGTTGACAAAATATCATAGGCGGTGGCTTTAGCATAGTATCTGCCTAATTTGTGTCTAGCATCATTTATTCTTTTTTCTTTTTGCGCGGGTATAGTAACCTCATCATAATACGCACTCTCCTGGTCGTGTATAGATATGATATCTTTACCTTCAATCAGCTCCTCCGTATCATCCATATATTGAATATGAATTTTCGATATAACTACGGTCGATACGGTTGGGTTAAACCACACATTTTCCCATTCAACTTTGTCTGTTTTCTTGGGCGAAATTGGACCGGTCAACCGTACGCTCACTTCTGTTTTTCCGTTTACATTGTTCCCTACGATATCATTTACCGCATTATAAGCCAAATAGCTAAACGTTATATACTTGATCTCCTTTTCTCCGGCATTATAATACTTGTGAGAAATATCGACACCGTCAAAAACTTCCTTTATTGTTATCGAAATTTTCCCTACTTCAATGGTGCTCATTTGTCGTTCTCCTTTTGAATTTAAGTTTAGGTAAGAACAGTATAGCACAATAAGACTAATATGTCAACCCTATAAATGTAATCATTCGACAAGTCTTATGGTAAACTATTTCTATAAGACTAACAAGGAGAAAGAATATGGACGTTAGTAAAAGGCTGATTACTCTGCGCGAACGGTGCGGGTTAACGCAAAATGGATTGGCGGAACGGGCAGGCGTGTCGCAAACGCATCTTCGTCGCGTTGAGCTTGGTCAGGCTGATATTACCGTTGGACATCTGGAACTCCTTTG
>JAZOSE010000134.1:0-7049 GCA_045656965.1 Eubacteriales bacterium | reverse complement strand
GAGCCGTCCCTTCTCCTTTTTTGAACCGTATTATTATCCAAACAAATAGGGGAGCCGCGGCTCTCCTTTTTTAATGGCGCATTATAGTTTTCAGTAACAGTGGTTTTTAAAAAACTTGACATTTCGTTTTTTTGCTCAAATTGGCGACTATGGAAGACGACTGACAGAGATAAAGCAGTTTATGTAATTGTAGCTTATCGCAGTGGCCTCAATATAAACGGTATAGCCGCCGTAAGAAGCTGAAAACGTTTCGTTATCCTCGGCGCATGTCCAATTGCTTTTATCGGCAATCTTTGCAGATAGATCTGTTGTGTCGCTGATGTCGGAAAACAGAAGAACAAGCGCTGTGATCGCTTTTCTTGCTCCATAATCTTGTACGTCATGTGTAAAGATGTTCGAAATAGAAGCGGAGAAGGTCTTTTCTTCTACGTCTGTTTTCAGGTTCAGAAGAGTGCCGCTACCCATAAAACCGTCATTTTGGATAAAAACATTGCTTCCGCTTGCAGATGCGGACACATCCGACCAATGAGCGTAGTACCAATCGGTAAGGCTACCTATTTGTTTGTAGGCGGTATATAAGGTTTCTACAACCCGAAGCATAGTTGTACTGTCCTTGTAGTCTTCACAAAGCAATAGGCTTTCTTTTGCGGTACTGTATTTTTGATCGGTTGAGTATCCTCCCGCACAATCTTCTATGAAGGCATTGTATGCTGTGGCAGCTTGCCCGTAATAAAATGAAAGGAGTATTTCATCGGTATCCTTGTAGCCGCGACATAAGGAGAGGTATTCCGTTGCCGTGGTAGTGTATTGTAACGACATTTGTATTTTTCCGTAAAGATAGTAGCATTCCAGCACAAGGGTGGCGGCGTCGGAATGATCCCCTGCGGCAAGAAAATAATCTGCGGCATCCAAATATGCATGCTCTGAAAAAGCATATTTACCCATCTCGTAGTAACACGCTTTTATTTTGTAAGGGGCATCTTGGTATGACGGCACTGCCAGATAATGGGAAACAGCATCGAGGTATTGCCCGTTTTCATAAAGCGTTTCGCCCTGAAGGTAAATGCAAAGAAGGAGTCGTTCCTCAGCATCCTTGTACGATCCGGCTTCCTCATATTTAGAGATTGCCAAAATATAGTTTCCGTTTGCTTGTGCCGCTAATCCTTCTGCGTAACTTTGCTCTTGGACGCTTGGATGGTTTTGCGAGATCTGCTCACCTTCGCCTTCGCTTGGCGGCGTTTGCTCGGGAATTTCAATCAATAAGGATGCCAGCATACAGCTGAACATAGCGTCGCATGCCAGTATGGCATCTTCAAGCGCATAGCCGGAAGCACGTAGACTGTCTATAGAAACCTGGGCGCGGTTTTGAACGTCGGTTCCTATGATATATCCGCTAACAAAGGCGAGCTTTCCATCCTCTCCCCAATAAAAGCTGGCTGCTACGGCTGTGTCTCCGCCAACACCTTTTGCCACGCCTGTAAAATACACCGTAATAACGCCATCGGTTGCTTCGCCGTATTCCCATTTGATAGAGCTTGTATAAAAGTACGTGCTGCTGATGAGATCGCGAAGCTGTATATCGGTATCGAAACTGCTTTTGTAATCGGGCAGTGCTGCACTGTATAGGTAGTCAAAATCCGCAACAAAGACATTCCTGTTTAGAATGAAGTTGATATGCTGTTGTGAAACGGCATCCGTGCTTTCTTCGGCAGACGGTGTAGAACTGTTGTTATTATCCGTGTCGCCGCTTGGGTTAGAAATATTTAAGCAAGAGCAAAGCGAGGTGATTAAAACGGCAAGCAGCAATAAGAAAGCAAAACAGCGAGATTTTTTCATTTTTTCCTCCAAAGATTAAAAAGATCAGCAAAAACAAAAAGAGCGCCAACCGAAGTTGACGCTCTGAAAAACGCAAACTCCGATTGTCGCTCAACAAAACTAAAGTAGGATAAGGTATTGACCATAACTATTTAGTGGAGCTTGCGCTTTTACCGAATTCCCAAAATAGTCATGGCTAAAAAAGGGTATAATATTCCCATAAAGAGAAAATACCGCTTATCCAAAATATTTAGTTTTGTTGAGCACAGTTATTATACCACAAACAATTTTGTTTATCAAGACGTTTGTTTAAAATAATTATTTTTTTAAAACCTCTTGATAAGTTAACTTGACAGTGATAAAATAAATATAATAGCAAGACCTATAACATTAAAAAACGCAGAAAACGACGAAATGATTTCCAAACGCTCACAGACTCTTATGCACTTAGAAGGGGAGGGTCGACAGTGAAGGAGTACATATACGCTTGGCCTACATTAAAGCAAAAGAAAGGAGATATCCGTGTTTAATAAAGAGTTGTTTGACAAAATTTGCTCAGTGACCGTTTCTGAGGAAGAGCTTTTTGATTTTGCGGAGCATCTGAGCGAAGCCGAATTTGATTTAGAGGCGCCCTTTAAGAAATATTACAGCCTTTCAAGCATAGAGAAATGCATTGATCTGTACAAAAGCGGTCGCGTGGACGATAAGTATATGTCCTATTGGGCGTGTGCATATAACTGGATCATCATGGGCGGCGCGGGAGGAGATGGGGGCGAAGCAGCCGCAAAACCCGGTTGCCTTAAAAAAATCATCCGCGATGATATCTCGAATTGGCTCGATAGTCTTTCCTTTTACGAAAAGGAAACGCACGAGAGCGTGGATTATTTTGGACCCGATGCTCCAAGGGCGGCGGACGTCTACCTTGAAACCTTCCGTGTGCTCAATAGCATCTATACCGCGCCGACGGATTGGTGCGCTTTTTACATCCTCTTGGACGACGATGACAGTGAGAAAGCAAACCTACTTCTCGTTAGCAAAAGGGAACGGAAATTTTTAACGCTGTACAGCAATCGGCGCTTTGATTTTCAAAAGCATGTAGAGAAAGACAATCTTTGCGACGAGTATGAATTCTGGGACCGAGTGAGCTTTCTTAAACAGATAAGCTTTGAAGAAATAAAAATAGGCTTCTCTCCTCGCGAAGAGGAATCCGATCTCGATATCGACGAAGAATAAAACGCGGCGAGCATTTGCTCGCCGCGTTTTCGCTTTTAATCTTCTTTTTTAAACGTAATTTTTCTTACCAAGGTGGTGCGGTGGTTGAGTCCGTCACCCGTCTTTTCCCATTGACAAGCAGAAAAAAGTATGTTAAAATAATAACGCATACCACTATAAAAACAGAGTAAGGAGACCAGATATGCAGCAAATCGACTCGCGCTACGAAGCGCTCTTTACCCCTTGGAAAATAGGCAACGTAGAGACCAAAAACCGTATCGTTTTATGCCCCACGGGCGGCACCTCTCTTTTTGGCTGGTTTGAGCTTACGGGCTGTCACTTTGACAAGGAAGCCGCCAAGCACTTCCTTGAAAGAGCAAAGAACAACGTCGGTCTTATCATCCCCGGTATCGCCCCCGTTCGTGATACCTTCTGGGGAAAATGGCTCTGGCAGAACGAAAAAATGTTCCGCGAGCTGAAGGACTATATGGACGAAATTCATAAGACGGGCGCCAAGCTCTTTATCCAGCTTACCGCGGGTATGGGACGCTCTTGGGCAATCACCGAGCTGATTGCTCCCCTGCACAAAAACAAGCTCACCCGTGCGCTCATTAAGCCCATTATTGATACGAGCCACGAGCTTGCCTCGCCCTCGCCGCAGAAATCCCGTTGGGCGCACGATATCGAGTGCCCTGAGATGACGAAAGAGCAGATCCACGAGATCATCGAGGCGTTTGCAAAGACCGCAAAGCTTTGCAAGGAAGCGGGCGTTGACGGCGTTGAGGTCCACGCCGTGCACGAGGGCTACCTTCTTGCCCAGTTTGCTATCGAATATTTCAACAAGCGCACCGACGAGTACGGCGGAAGCTTTGAAAACCGCTATCGCTTTGCCGCCGAGATCGTTAAGGCGATCAAGGACGCGTGCGGAAGCGACTATCCCGTATCTCTGCGCTATTCCGTTGAGTCTAAGCTCAAGGACTTTTGCTACGGTGCTATGCCCGGCGAGGACTATACCGAGATCGGTCGTGCTATGGAGGAATCCGAAAAGGCGGCGAAATACCTTGAGGACGCAGGCTACGATATGCTCAATGCCGACAACGGCACCTACGACTCGTGGTACTGGGCGCATCCGCCGATGTATATGCCCGAAAACTGCAACCTCTCCGACGTTGCACACATCAAAAAGTTTGTGAATATCCCCGTCGTTTGCGCGGGAAGAATGGATGCCGAGGTTGGTGCCAAGGCGGTTGCCGACGGTCTGATCGACGGCGTCGGCGTTGCCCGCCAGTTCCTCGTTGACTCCGAGTGGGTCACCAAGCTGATTGAGGATAGACTTGAGGACATCAAGCCTTGCATTTGCTGTCACAGCGGTTGCTTCAACTTCTCATCCTCCAAGGGTCACGCCAACACGCAGGCGCTCTCCGACACGATGGGTCTTTCGCGCTGTGCGCTCAACCCCGAGACGATGCAGTCGAAGAAATATCATATTGAGCCCGCAAAGAAGAAAAAGAATATTGCTGTTATCGGCGGCGGCATCGGCGGTATGGAAGCTGCTATCGTTTGCGCAAAGCGCGGCCACAGCGTAACTCTCTATGAAAAGACTGACAAGCTTGGCGGCGTGTTTATCGCGGCGGCAGCCCCCTCCTTTAAGGAAAAGGATAAAGCTCTTATCGCGTGGTATATCCGCGAGCTTTCCAAGCACCCCATTACCGTAAAAATGAACACCGAGGTGACGGATATTAAATCGCTCGGCGCTGACGAGGTCATCGTTGCCACCGGTGCTGCCCCAAAGAAAATTCCCGTTAAGGGTGTGGAAAATGCCGTCGAAGCGGTGGATTATCTGCTCGGCAGAAAAACGGTTGGCGAGAACGTCGTAGTGATCGGTGGCGGTCTTACGGGATGCGAGATCGCGTATGATCTCTATCTCGGCGGCAAAAAGCCCGTCATCGCCGAAATGCAAGACGACCTCATCACTACCCCCGGCATCTGCCTTGCCAATACCAGCTATCTGCGCGATTTATTCAAGACCAATCATGTCCCCGATTATCTTGAAACCTCACTTTCCGAAATTAACGAGGGAAGCGTTCTGCTCAAGGACAAAGAGGGTAATGCCTTCACCGTGAATGCCGACTCGGTAATTCTCTCCGTTGGCTATAACCCCGCCCCCATCGCCAAGAAGAAAAAGCACGTTCACGTTATCGGCGACGCGGCAAGCGTCGGCAATTTGCGCACGGTTATCTGGGGCGCTTGGGACGTGGCTATGAAGCTGTAAAACGAAAGAAAGGAAGAAAAAAACAATGATCCTGACACAAGAGCAAAAGGATATTTTGAACGGCTCAAAGGGTGAAGTGCACGCCAAGGTCCTTGAAACCGTGGTTCGCTACGGTGAGCTGTTTGGCGCCACGCGCCTCGTTCCCGTCACGAGCAAATATAATCACCTTGTAACCTCCTTCGGTCTTAAAATGATGACCCCCGTCTTTGATCTGATGCAAAAGCTCATCGACGCGGGCGTGACCTCGGAGCAGAAATTCTCCGTGGACCCCCGTCCCATCGACCCGAACGTTCCCGCAAATTTCCTTCAAAAGCTTATCTTTAATAAGTTTATGTATTCCACCCAGAGCTTTTACGAGGGACAGCTTGAGGCACTCGGTCTGATGGATAAAAACGCATTCAGTTGCACCTGCTATATGGACGAGGTCGGCAACAAGCCCGAAAAGGGCGAGGTGCTTTCCTGGGCAGAATCCTCCGCCGTGGTCTACGCCAACTCGGTGCTGGGCGCACGCTGCAACAGAAACTCGGGTATCATTGACATTATGGGCTCGATTGCAGGCTTCGTTCCCGAGTTCGGCTTCCTCACCGACGAGGGGCGTAAGGCAACTTGGATCGTAGAGCTGAAAACCACCAAGAAGCCCGACGCACAGCTGCTCGGCTCGGCTATCGGTATGAAGGTTATGGAGGAGGTCCCTTATATCAAGGGGCTCGACGCCTACCTCGGCACCGAGCTGAACGATGCCGCTTGCACCTACTTAAAGGATTTCGGTGCCGCCACCGCTTCTAACGGTGCAGTGGGTCTATATCACGTTGCTAGTCTCACCCCCGAGGCAAAGGATATGGGTGAGAGCCTGATTGCCGACGGCGCAAAGACCTACGTCATCGACGACGCTGAGCTTGAGCGCGTTTACCGTAGCTACCCTGTAATGTGGAAAAAGAAGGACGCAAAGCCGAAGCTTTGCTTTATGGGTTGCCCCCATATGAGCCTTGAGCAGCTGAAGGACTGGACTGAAAGGGTAGAGAAGGGACTTTCCGAGAGCGGTAAGAAAAAGGTCGTGATCCCCACCGTCTTTACCGCGTCTCCCGCCGTGCTGGAAGCGTTCGCTAAAACCGAGCACGCCCCGCGCCTTGAAAAAACGGGTGTCATCACCTCGTATATTTGTCCCTTGATGTATATGAACAATCCCCTTTGCGGCAAAATGCCCGTTATTACCTCGTCGAATAAGCTTCGTACCTACACCTCGTCGCGCTACTATACCGACGACGAGATCTTAGCACAAATTACGGGAAAGGAGGTAAAGTGATATGAGTAAGGTATTTAAAGGACGTGTCGTAGCACCGGGTAAGGTAACGGCACAGGCGCTCGTTTCCCACGGCGGCCTTAACACCCTTGCATCCTTCCAAAAGGCGCTTCAGTTTGGTGATAAAAAAGCAACCTGCGGCGACCAGAACAACCCCGATCTTTACGGAAAAGAAATGGCAGGGAAGGCACTTTGCCTGCCCATGACCATCGGCTCTACCACGGGCGGCCTTGTGCTTTACTGCGCGTGCGCCATGGGTAGACAGCCTGCTTGTATGCTCTTTTCCGAGCCTATCGACTCGCTTGCGGGCGCAGGCGTTATCCTTGCGGACGTGTGGCTCTCGGGCGACAGCGTAAAAATGCCCGTTATTGACTCTCTCGGCAAGGAATTTCTTGACTTCGTCAAGGAGGGTGATACTCTCACCGTTGACGAGGATGGCACCGTTACTGT
>JAZOSE010000133.1:0-6598 GCA_045656965.1 Eubacteriales bacterium | reverse complement strand
TTTTTCACCATGCCCTGCAAAATAAACTGCTGGGTGATGCCTATGGGGTTAAGGCTGTCCACCGAGCTGGTGGCCAAGGTTACAAGTAATAATTCTTTCATAGCAAGCCCTTATCAAAATTCAAAGAGGAAGTCTTTTTTTTAATTATAGCATATGCGAGAGCCTTTTTCAATACGTTATAAAAATCTTTTGAGAAAGAAAAAAGGAACCGATTTTCGGTTCCTTTTTTCGCGGTGCTTACAGCGCGTATTTTGCCATATCCTCGTTGAATTCGGCGTTAAAGTCGAAGGACTTTTTGACCTCTTCAAGGTAGGCGTGTGCGCCCGCTTCAGTCTTGGTGAAGGTCTCAATGACCGAAACGGCGAGGTTGGAGCAATGGTCGGAGATGCGCTCGTAGTTGTTTAAAAGGTCGGCGAGCACGAAGCCCATTTCTACGGTGCAGTGACCCTTTTGCAGTCTCGTGATGTGGCGGGCACGGATCTCGTCGATCAGCTCGTCGATAACCTGCTCAAGAGGCTCAACGCGAGAGGCGGCGGCAACGTCTCCGCCGATGAAGGCGGCGGTGGTTAAGGAGAGAATGTCGGAAAGTGCCGTTTTCAAAACGCCGAGCTCGTGGCTTGCGGCCTCGGAGAAGGAGAGGCTCTTTTCGTCGATCTCCTCGCGCACCTTTAAGACGTTAACGGCGTGGTCGCCGATACGCTCAAGGTTGCCGATGGCGTTCAGCATTTTCGCAACCTGCAGGTTGTCTCTTTCGTTGATGGAGAGCGCGGAGATGGAAACGAGGTTTTTGCCAAGCTCGTCCTCGTAGCGGTCAAGCTTGTCCTCAAGAGCGAGGATCGCCTCCTTGCCCTCCTTGGTGGGCGCGTCGAGATAGGTGAAGGCGGCAAGGACGGCGGTTTGTGCCGTGCGCGTCATATCAAAGCAGTGAAGGTTGCACTCCGAAACGGCAAGCGAGGGAGTGGAGAAGAGGCGGCGGTCGATGAAGCAAAGCACGTCCTTCTCGTCCTCTTCCTCCTTGTCGGGGAGAACCTTGTGCGCAAAGCGCACGAGAGCCTTTCCGAAGGGAAGAAGGAGCGCGGTGTTGGCGATATTGTAAAGCGTGTGCGCGATAGCGATGGAAACCGGGGTTGCCTCTGCGGCAAAGACGGGAAGAGAGAAGATGCCGTCGACGATCCAGAAGAGAGCAAGGAACAGGAAGCCGCCGATGCACTTGACAAAGAGGTGGATAATCGCCACGCGGCGCGCGTTACGGCTCGTACCGATCGAGGAGATGATCGCCGTCACCGTCGTGCCGATGTTCATGCCGAGGATAATGGGGAAGGCGATGCCGAGCGGCATGGAGACGGCGGTGGCAAGCACCTGAAGGATACCGATGGATGCGGAGGAGGACTGGATAATACCCGCCACCGCCGTACCGACGAGAATGCCGATCAGGGGCGCCACGGGGGATTCGCTAAAGGAGGTAAGAATGCCATCGAAGCTGCCGCGGAAGGGCTTCACAGCGTCACTCATCAATTCCATACCCATAATGAGAACGGCAAAGCCGAGGCAAACCGTACCGATATGCTTTTTCTTCTCGCTTTTGGCAACGAGGAAAAGAAGAATACCGATAAAGGCAATAAGGGGCGAGAAGGAAGAGGGCTTGATAAGGTCGAGCCACGAGACTGCGCCCGCGCCCTCGCCACCGATGCTTTGGAGCGAAAGGATCCACGCGGTAATGGTGGTACCGATGTTTGAGCCCATAATAACGCCGACGGTCTGACTTAGCTGCATAATGCCCGAGTTCACCAGACCGACGAGCATAACCGTAACGGCGGAGGAGGACTGGATAGCACAGGTGATGCCCGTACCGAGAAGAAGTGCTTTAAAGGGATTTGAGGTCATCTTGCGGAGCAAGGATTCCAGCTTGTTGCCCGCGGTACGCTCCAGACCGACGCTCATAACGTTCATGCCGTAAAGAAAGAGGGCAAGGCCGCCGAGCAGCATAAAGATACTGAGGATAATGTCCATTTGATAATGCTCTCCTTTGAAATATTTTCAAGAAATTGAGGTCGTTTATATATAGTGGCTTACAAAAGCCGAATTTTCACCAACTATATTATACCACAAGGGGTGGGCGCTTGTAAAGGGGGTAGGCGAAATTTCCCACTCGGCAATTTTGACAAAAATACAAAGAGGGGGCGCAAGAGGTTTGTGCGAACATTTTAGCGCCCCCACAAAACAAAAAAGGTGAGGTTAGAAGGACGTACCCTCTAAGCCCACCTTTTGTTGTATCGCGCCGTACGCGATAAAACGGTTTTCGGTTAGCTTACTGTAAGAAGAGCTTTTTGAAGAGCAACACCCAGATAAGATCGAGGTATGCAAAGCCCACGCCGACGAAGGTGACGAGCAAGCAAACGATCAGACGGACAAGACCGCCCTTTTTGAGCCAAGTGCTCCATCTGACGACAAGCTCGGTGATCCAGTTTACAAAGGGGATCAGGAGAAGAAGGATTTGCACGAGTCTGCTCTGTTTGTTGAACCAAGTCATTACTTTAGTCCTCCTAAGTAGATTGGGAAATATCCCTTATTATTATTGTAACAAACAATCCGCCTCTTGTCAACAAAAAAGAACGGATTTCTCCGTTCTTTTTTGGTCCTTCCGCGAAGGCGGGGGAGATTATTCATAAAGAGGGAACTTTTTGCAGATCGCTTCGACCTCGGCGGCGATGGCGTCCTTTTCTTCCTCAAAATTGCGGATCACGCGGGTGATAAGGTCGGCGATCTTATCCATTTCGGTAACGCCGAGGCCGCGCGTGGTCACCGCGGGAGTACCGATGCGCACGCCGCTGGTAACGGTCGGCTTCTCGGGGTCGTTGGGGATGGCATTTTTGTTAAGGGTGATATGCACCTCGTCAAGACGGGTTTCCAGCTCCTTGCCCGTGATGCCCGTTCCGCGAAGGTCGAGAAGCATTAGGTGGTTGTCGGTGCCGCCCGTGACCATCTTCACACCGCGACGGCGGAAGCCCTCAGCCAAAGCCGCGGCGTTCTTTACGATGTTTTCCTGGTAGGTGCGGAACTCGTCCGAAAGCGCCTCGGCGAAGCAGACCGCCTTAGCGGCGATGACGTGCATCAAAGGGCCGCCCTGCGTGCCGGGGAAGATCGCCTTGTCGATCGCCTTTGCAAGCTCCTCGCGGCAAAGGATCATACCGCCGCGCGGGCCGCGGAGGGTCTTATGCGTGGTGGTGGTAACGATGTCGGCATAGGGAACGGGGCTTTGGTGCTGACCTGCGGCAACCAGACCTGCGATGTGCGCCATATCGACCATAAAGAGAGCGCCCGCCTCTTTTGCGATCTCGGCAAGCTTATCAAAGCGGATAGCGCGGGGATATGCCGACGCGCCCGCAACGATCAGCTTCGGCTTATGCTCAAGCGCGAGGGCGCGGAGCGCCTCGTAATCGATATAGCCGTCCTCGCCTACGCCGTAGGGGATGAAGTTGTAAATTTTGCCCGACTGATTGACGCGCGCGCCGTGGGTCAAGTGTCCGCCTGCGTCGAGCGACATACCGAGAACGGTGTCGCCGGGGGTAAGCACCGCGGCATATGCCGCCATATTTGCCTGTGCGCCCGAGTGGGGCTGAACGTTGGCATGCTCCGCACCAAAGAGCTTCTTGGCGCGCTCGCGAGCCAGCTCCTCGACCTCGTCAACGTGGATGCATCCGCCGTAGTAGCGGTGAGCGGGGTAGCCCTCGGCATATTTATTGGTAAGAACCGAGCCCATAGCCGCCATAACCGCGGGGGAGACGATATTCTCCGAGGCGATCAGCTCAAGATTGGCTCTTTGGCGGGAAAGCTCTCTGCCCATAGCGGCGGCAAGCTCAGCGTCGTACTTGCCGACGAAGGAGATGGAATCCTGATAATCCTTGTACATATTTTTCTCATCCTTTTCGTTTGTTTTTTTACACATATTATCATATCTTGTTTTGTTCAAAATGTCAAGAGAGTTTGTGAATTTTTAAGGAAAGAGAGAAAAGCTCTTGCGCGCGTGCGAAAAAAATGCTAAAATAGTAAGAGAAATAAAATAAGGAAGTTTTCAGAATGACCGAAGAGACTAAAAAGCGTTACCGCGCGGCGATCCGCGCGTGCTTCGAAAAATATTACGGAGAAAGGCTCAACGCCATGCAGACCGAGGCGGTCTTGTCCGTGAAGGGACCGCTACTCATCCTTGCGGGTGCGGGAAGCGGAAAGACCACCGTGCTTGTCAACCGCATTTGCCATATCATCAAGTTTGGAACGGTGTGCGAGAGCGACTTTTTACCCCAAAGCGCGTCCGAGGACGACATTTTCGTTTTGGAGGAGGCGGCGCGAAGCGCCACTCACGAGGAGCTCGAGGAGCTTCTTTCCACCTTTATCCACCATCCCTGTCCGCCGTGGGCGATGCTCGCCATTACCTTTACCAACAAGGCGGCGAACGAAATTAAGGAGCGTCTTGCAAAGGCGCTCGGCGACGAGAGCGTGGCAAGGGAGATCTGGGCAGGCACCTTCCACTCTGTTTGCGTAAGAATGCTTCGCCGCTTCGGCGACCGCGTGGGGCTCTCGGAGGGCTTCTCGATCTACGACACGCAGGACAAAAGGCGCCTCGTTAGTGAGACGATGAAGGACCTCGGCATCGACGAGAAGATGCTTCCGCTTCGCGCGGTGATGAGCGCGATCTCCGCCGAGAAGGATAACCTTCGCGCGCCCGAAGAGATGGCGGTGGGTGCCTCGCTTCGCGATAAGCATATCCAGCGCATTTATACCGCCTATCAGGCGAAACTTGAAAAGAACAACGCCGTTGACTTTGACGACATCATTATGAAAACGGTCAAGCTTCTTGAAAGCAACGAGGACGTGCTTTCCTATTATCAGGGCAAGTTCTCCTACGTTTGCGTGGACGAGTATCAGGACACCAACCCCGCGCAGTTCCGCCTGACCGCGCTTCTTTCCGCCGCCCACCGCAATATTATGGTCGTAGGCGACGACGACCAGTCCATCTACAAGTTCCGCGGCGCGACGATCGAGAACATTCTGAGCTTTGACCGCACCTATACCGACGCGAAGGTCATTAAGCTCGAGCAAAACTACCGCTCCACCAAAACCATTCTCGACGCGGCAAACGCCGTGATCGCTCACAACAGCGATCGCCACAGAAAAACGCTTTGGTGCGACAAGGACGCGGGAGAAAAAATCACCGTGCGCGAGTGCGACACGGTGGACGCGGAGTGCCGCTTTATTATCGACACGGTGCTTCACCGCGTGGTGCACGAGAGAAGAAAATACTCGGATTTCGCCGTCCTCTACCGTCTTAACGAGATCTCCCGAGGCTTAGAAACTGCCCTTGCCAAAAGCGGTATTCCATACCGCCTTCTCGGCGGTATGCGCTTCTACGACCGCAAGGAGATCAAGGACATTTTGGCGTATCTTTATCTCATTCTCAACCCCGCCGACGACGGCAGGCTCCGCCGCGTGATCAACGAGCCGAAGCGCAAGATCGGCGACAAAACGGTGGAAACGATTATTGCTATTGCTGCGGAGAAGCCGAGCAGTTCTATGATGAACGTCATGCGCTTTTCCGCTGAGCACCCCGCACTTTCTAAGAGTGCGCCGAAGCTGCTGGAGTTCGTTAGTCTTATTGACACGCTCCGCGAGGACGCGAAGCTTCTCGCCCCCTCGCTTCTTATTAAGACCGTGATGGAAAAAACGGGCTACGAGGCGATGCTGAAGGCGGGCGGCGAGGCGATGAAGAGCGATCTTGACAACCTCGGAGAGCTTATATCCGCCGCCGCCGAGTACGAGGCGAAGGCAGAGGGTGAGCCCACGCTGCTTGGATTTCTCGAGGAAGCCGCGCTGGTTTCGGACGTGGATAAATACGACGAGAACGCCGAGGCGATGGTGCTGATGACCATACATAGCGCCAAGGGCCTTGAATTTCCCTTCGTGTTCCTCGCGGGCGCGGAGGAGGGCATTTTCCCCGGAATGCAAAGCATAATGAACCCCGCGGAGATGTCGGAGGAAAGGCGCCTCGCCTACGTTGCCATCACGCGCGCCAAGGAAAAGCTTTTCGTCACTCACGCGCGCGAGAGAATGCTGTACGGCACGACCCAGCACCACCGCCCCTCTCGCTTTATCGACGAGGAGATCCCCGCGCACTTAAAGGAAAACGCCGCACCGCGCCGCACGGGCATCGCGCCTCAGCCCTACCGTCCCGCCGTCAAGCCGAGCCTTTCGGGCGAAATGGGTAGACGGCCCACGCTGGGCGGCGCAAGCACCCCCAAGCCAAAGGCGAGCGCGAGCTTTGCCAGAGGCGACCGCGTGCGCCACGCCATCTTCGGCACAGGCGAGATCGTCTCTGCGCGCCAAATGGGCGGCGACACGCTCTACGAGGTGCGCTTTGATAACGGAGAAATCAAAAAGCTCATGGCGACTTACGCGAGGCTGACGCTGGCTTAACGAAGCTCACGCCGGCTTAACGAGGGCTGGCGGATGCCGCACAGGAGCATACGCGCGGAGCGCTATGCTCAGTGATATTCGCCTTCGGCGAGTGATATGCGCCCGTGGGGCGCGTGATATTGCGGCTTCG
>JAZOSE010000132.1:0-5883 GCA_045656965.1 Eubacteriales bacterium | reverse complement strand
CGCAGCCACAACGACCTTGCCGCCATGAATGCCTGCGCCCGGACCGATGTCCACGATAAAGTCGGCGTTTTGCATCGTTTCCTCATCGTGCTCGACGACGATAACTGTGTTGCCGAGGTCACGAAGCTTTTTGAGTGTAGCAATCAGCTTGCTGTTGTCGCGCTGGTGAAGACCGATGCTGGGCTCGTCGAGGATATAAAGCACGCCGACGAGCGAGGAGCCTATTTGCGTGGCAAGACGAATGCGCTGTGCCTCGCCGCCCGAGAGCGTACCCGCGCTTCTGGCAAGGGTGAGGTATCCAAGTCCGACGCTCGAAAGGAAGCGCAGACGGGCACGGATCTCCTTTAAGATCTCCTTGGCGATTTTTTCCTCGGTCTCGGTTAGCTTAAGAGAATCGGCAAACGCGATCAGCTTATCCACAGGCATACGGCAAAACTCGTCGATGTTAACACCGCCCACCGTAACGGCGAGGATGTGGTCGGACAAGCGCGCGCCGTGGCAGGCGGGACACGGTTGCTCCTCAATAAACTCGTCGTAGGACTGACCGAACATTTTAGCACGGCGCTCAATGGCGTGAAGCACCCCCTCAAAGGGAATGATCTGCGTGCGCTGCACCTTTTCAAAGGAGCGCGTGATCTCGTAGCGGGTGTCCCCCGTGCCGTGCATCAAGGCGTGGTATGCCTCGGGCGAAAAATCCTTAATGGGTGTATCAAGCGTAAAGCCGTATCTTTCGCCTACGGCGGCATAAAGTGGCCCTGCCCAGCCGTCCTCCTCCATCGTTTTGAAGCCGTTGACGGCAATCGCACCCTCGCGAAGCGAGAGCGAAAGGTCGGGAATGATCTTTTCGGGCGACAGGATACGCTCGCTTCCAAGGCCCGCGCACTTGGGGCAAGCGCCGAAGGGATTGTTGAAGGAGAACATTCTCGGTTCAAGCTCACCGAAGGAGATACCGTGCTCCTCGCAGGCGTATTTTTGGGAAAATTCGATCGTTTCTCCCTCTCCCTCGCGGGGAACGGTGACGATATTCACTCTGCCGTCGGAGAGGCGAAGCGCCGTTTCCACCGAGTCGGTCAAGCGGGAACGGATGCCCTCCTTCATCACAAGTCGGTCAAGGACGATATCCACGTCGTGCTTGATGTTCTTTTCCAGCTTGATCTCTTCGGAAAGCTCGTACATATTGCCGTCGATCAGCACGCGGACGTAGCCCGAGCGGCGTGCGTCGGCGAGCACCTTCTCTTGCGTTCCCTTTTGCTTGCGCACGACGGGAGAGAGCACCTGAAAGCGCGTTCCCTCGGGAAGCTCTAAAATACGGTCGAGGATCTGGTCAATGGACTGCTGGCGGATCTCCTTGCCGCAAATGGGGCAATGCGGAATGCCGATGCGCGCGTAGAGAAGTCTGAGATAGTCGTAGATCTCCGTGACCGTGCCGACGGTGGAGCGAGGGTTTTTCGAGGTGGTCTTTTGGTCGATGGATATGGCGGGGGAAAGCCCCTCGATAAAGTCCACGTCGGGCTTGTCCATTTGCCCGAGGAACATACGGGCGTAGGACGAGAGCGACTCCACGAAGCGACGGTGTCCCTCGGCGTAGATGGTGTCAAACGCCAAGGACGACTTGCCCGAGCCCGAAAGTCCCGTTAAAACGACGAGGCTGTCGCGGGGGATGCTGACGTCGATATTTTTTAAATTGTGCGTCCGCGCGCCGCGGATCACAAGCTCGTTTTTCATAAAAAATTCCTTTTCGGTTAATCTATAGCGGTAATTTCCTTTTGCGTGCGAAGCTCCTTGATCTTGTCGCGCAAATAAGCGGCACGTTCAAATTCAAGGCGCGAGGCAGCGCGCTTCATTTCTGCGGAAAGCTCGGCGATGTATTTTTCCTTGGCTTCGCCCGAAAGGCGCTTCGGCTTTTCTCTCTTGGACGCGCTTTCCTTTTTGCCGATCTCAATGAGGTCGCGCACCGCCTTGCGGACGGTGGCGGGTGTGATGCCGTTTTCCTCGTTATATTTCGCCTGAATGGCACGGCGACGCGCCGTTTCGTCAATCGCCGCTTGCATAGAGCGCGTGACGGTGTCGGCGTACATAATCACCCTTCCGTCTGCGTTTCTCGCGGCTCTGCCGACCGTTTGGATCAAGGATGAGGCAGAGCGAAGGAAGCCCTCCTTGTCCGCGTCGAGTATCGCGACGAGCGACACCTCGGGAATATCAAGACCCTCGCGCAGAAGGTTGACACCGACCAAAACGTCAAAAACGCCGAGGCGCAGGTCACGAATGATCTGTTGGCGCTCCATCGTTTCAACGGTATGGTGAATATATTTGACCTTGATGCCGTGGGTGGAAAGGTAGTCGGTGAGATCCTCCGCCATCTTGACGGTCAGGGTGGTCACCAGCACCTTCTCTTCCTTCTTCACGGTATCGCGGATCTCACCGATAAGGTCATCCACCTGTCCCTTGATGGGGCGGACAAAGATCTCGGGGTCAAGAAGCCCCGTGGGGCGAATGATCTGCTCTGCCGTGCGCGAGGAATGCTCCCTTTCGTAATCGGCGGGGGTGGCGCTGACGAAAACGGCTTGGTTGATGCGCGCTTCAAACTCATCGAAGAATAGCGGACGGTTATCCGCCGCCGAGGGCAGACGGAAGCCGTATTCTATAAGATTTGCTTTTCTGGCACGGTCGCCGCCACTCATACCCTTGACCTGCGGAAGCGTGACGTGCGACTCGTCCACGATCAAAAGATAGTCCTTGGGGAAATAGTCAAGCAAGGTAAAGGGCGTGGAGCCTGCGGGGCGGCGAGCAAGCACGCGGGAGTAGTTTTCAACGCCCGAACAGAAGCCGACCTCACGAAGCATTTCAATATCGTATTTGGTTCTCTCCTCGATGCGCTGTGCCTCAAGGAGCTTGTTTTCCGCACGGAAGAATGCCACGCGCTCGCGCATTTCTGCCTCAATATCAAGGAGTGCCTCTTCCCTTTTGCCGTCGGAGACCGCATAGTGCGTGGCGGGAAATATGGCGGCGTAGGAGAGATTTTCTTTTATTTCGCCCGTCAAAACCTTCACTGTGCTGACGCGGTCGATTTCGTCACCAAAAAATTCCACGCGAACTGCCTCGTCGGTCGATGAGGCGGGAAATATCTCCACAACGTCGCCGCGCACGCGGAACTTGTCGCGCACGAAGTTTAAGTCGTTTCTTTCGTAGCTGATAGCCACAAGTCGGGAGATCAGCTCCTCACGCGACATTTGCATGCCGGGGCGAAGAGAGATCAAAAGACTCTCATACTCTTCGGGGTCACCGAGCGAGTAGATGCAGGAAACGCTGGCAACGATAATCACGTCACGCCGCTCAAACAAGGCTGACGTAGCAGAATGGCGGAGCTTATCGATCTCGTCGTTGACGAGCGCATCCTTTTCGATATACATATCCTTGCCGGGAATATACGCCTCGGGCTGATAGTAGTCGTAGTAGGACACGAAATATTCCACCGCGTTATCGGGAAAAAACTCGCGGAACTCGGAGCAGAGCTGTGCCGCAAGCGTTTTGTTGTGCGCAAGCACGAGGGTGGGGCGGTTGACGGCGGCGATGACGTTTGCCATCGTGAAGGTCTTTCCCGAGCCTGTGACGCCAAGGAGGGTCTGCATACGCTCGCCGCTCTCGATGCCCTCGACGAGCGAGGCGATGGCGGCAGGCTGGTCGCCCGTTGGCTGATATTCACTTTTTAAAACGAAGCGATCCATAGCGTTCTCCTTTTTTCTTTCAGTATATTATTATATCATAAATTTGTAAGAAAGTAAATACACCTCAAAGAGTTTTTATAAAAATCCTTCAAATGCGGCGAAAAATACAAAAGAAGAATTCCCCATTATGAATGCAAAGGACAACTTTTTTGCTTTTACGTCCGTTTCGGTTAAAACAAGTGAAAAAACTCAAAAACGATAGCATAAAATGCAAAAAAGCATAGACAAATCGGTTTTTATCTGTTATAATGACCTTAGAACGGTTATCCGCTTCACAAAACAAAACTAAAAGCATACACGTAATGGAAGAACCACCATGGCAGACTTGAATGCGTTTGAAAAAAACCAAGACGTTGCCACCATTGACACCACGAAAAAGATGCGTGTCGGTATCATCGGTACCGGCTGGATCGCAGATGCTCACATCGAGGCTTACAAGAAGCAGCCCGACGTTGAGATCGTTGCAGGCTGCGACCTCGTTCCCGGCAAGGCAAAGGCTTTCTTTGAAAAGCACGGCGTTGAAGGCGTTAAGACCGATTATAAGGACGACGTTGAGATGCTCGCTGACAAATCCCTGAAGCTTGATTGCGTCAGCGTTTGTACCTACAACCGTCAGCACGCTCCTTGCACCATTCACGCTCTCGAGGCAGGCGTTAACGTTCTGCTTGAGAAGCCCATGTGCGTAACGCTCGAAGAGGCTATCGACATCATTAAGGCAGAGAAGAAGAGCGGAAAGGTTCTTTCCATCGGCTTCCAGCCTCGCTTCAACCCCAACATGCAGGCGATCAAGAAGATCGTTGAGTCGGGCGAGCTTGGTGATATCTACTACATCCAGACGGGTGGCGGACGCCGTCGCGGCATTCCTACTCCTTTTGGTACCACCTTTATCGAGGACGAGACCGCAGGTCTTGGCGCGCTCGGTGATATCGGCTGTTACTCCCTTGACCTCGTTTTGAACGCGATCGGCTATCCGAAGCCTCTCACCGTTTCCGGAGTGAAGCAGGCGATCTTCGGCAAGGACCCCAACTGCGTTTGCTACCACGGCCACAGCGAATACGCCGCAAAGTTCGGTGTTGACGACTGGGCTGCTGCATTCGTTCGTCTTGAGGGTGGCATCATCCTCGACTTCCGTATCGGCTGGGCTATGAACATCAACACCCCCGGCGACACCATCATTCTCGGTACCAAGGGCGGTCTTCGCGTTCCCTCTACCGACTGCTGGAACGGCATTCTCGACAAGCCCCTCGTGGTTTACAAAGAGGTTGCAGGCATTCAAACCGAAACCGTTATTCCCCTTCAGCCCAACAACGACCTGTGGCAGGGCAAGATCCGCTCCTTCCTCGATGCTTCGAAGAACGGCACCGCGGCTCCCGTTCCCTCCTCGCAGATCCTTTACAACCAGGCTATTCTCGACGGTATCGCAAAGTCGAGCGAGCTTGGCCGCGAGATCACGCTCGACGTTCCCTCGTTCGACGAGATCTAAGCTTTACTTACATAAAAGGCTGTCACAATGTGGCGGCCTTTTTCTTTTGCAATTTTAGTCTTGACAAAATCCGCGAAATTTTATATAATATTTTTATGTAAATATATTAATAAAAGGGAGAACACTTTTATGAAAAGAACATTACTTTCCACACTTCTCATCGCCCTTTTATGCATCGCTATGTGCTTTAATTTCGTAGCGTGCAACAATACCGGCGACACCGGAGATACGGGCGATACGGGTGACACCGGCGACACGGGTAATACGGGCGACACCGGTGACACCGGCGATACGGGAAACACGGGCGACGGCGGCAACGCATACGTTGAGCCCACCGAGCACGACTTTACCTACACCGAAGCGACGGGCGGCGTTATCATCAGCGGCCTTAAGGCAGGCGTGACCTCCGCGCTGATCCCCAAGACCTTTGAGGGCAAGAGCATCGTAGGCATCGACGCATTGGCGCTTGCAGGCAACTCGCTCACCGAGTTCAAGCTTGAAGAGGACCCCAACCCCAACTTCAAGGTCTCCTCGGGCGTGCTTTACTCCAAGGACGGAAAGACGCTTTTGGCTTATCCCGGCGGCAAAACGGCAACCGAGTTAAAGCTTGATAAGAACGTTATCGCTGTTGGCGCAGGCGCCTTTAAGGGCAATACCGCTCTTGAGAGCATCGAC
>JAZOSE010000131.1:0-12756 GCA_045656965.1 Eubacteriales bacterium | reverse complement strand
CGGCGAGATGAAGAGAGTTCCCGAGGTGATCGACTGCTGGTTTGACTCCGGCTCGATGCCCTTCGCGCAGTGGCACTACCCCTTTGAAAACAAGGAGCTTTTCGAAAAGCATTTTCCTGCCGACTGGATCTCCGAGGGCGTTGACCAAACGCGCGGCTGGTTCTATTCGCTGATGGCCATTTCCACCCTGATCTTTGATAAGGCACCCTATAAAAACGTGCTCGTTCTCGGTCACGTTTTGGATAAGGACGGACAGAAGATGTCCAAGAGCAAGGGTAACGCCGTTGACCCCTTTGATGCACTTGAGGAGTTCGGCGCGGACGCTATTCGTTGGTACTTCTACTCCAATAGCGCACCTTGGCTCCCCAACCGCTTCTTCCGCGAGGCAGTCGTAGAGGGTCAGCGCAAGTTCATGGGTACGCTTTGGAATACCTACGCCTTCTTTGTGCTTTACGCGAATATCGACGGCTTTGACCCCTCGGCATATTCCCTCGAAAACGCGAAGCTTACCGTGATGGATAAGTGGCTTCTTTCCCGCCTTTACAGCACCGTGGGAACGGTGGATGCTTGTCTTGGAAAATACCAGATTCCCGAGGCGACCCGCGCGCTTGACGCATTCGTGGACGAGATGTCCAACTGGTACGTCCGTTGCAGCCGCGAGCGCTATTGGGGCAAGGAGATGACCGAGGACAAGATCGCCGCTTATATGACGCTTTATACCGCGCTTGTAACGGTAGCGAAGGCGGTCGCTCCCCTGCTTCCCTTTATGGCAGAGGATATTTACCGCAATCTCGTTGGCTCGGTAGATAAGAATGCGCCCCTGAGCGTTCACCTTTGCGACTATCCCACCGTGGATGCGAGATACATCAACAAGACGCTGGAGGCGCGTATGGACGAGGTGCTTGCCATCACCGTTCTCGGTCGCTCGGCAAGAAACGCCGCTTCGGTCAAGAACCGTCAGCCTATTGCGAAAATGTACGTTCGCGCAGAGGAGGCGCTTGACGAATTCTTCTCCTCCATCATCCGCGACGAACTCAACGTCAAGGAGGTCGTCTTTACCGACTCGCTCCGCGACTTTACCACCTACACCTTCAAGCCCCAGCTGCGCACCATCGGTCCGAAGTACGGTAAGTACCTCGGCGCGATCAAGGCGGCGCTCGCATCGGTCGACGGCAACGAGGCAATGGATTCGCTGGAAAAGGACGGCATCTTGAAGCTTGACCTTGGCGAGACCATAGCGGAGCTGACGCGCGACGACCTTCTGATCGAGATGGTCAAGAAGGAGGGCTTCTCCTCCGCGGAGGACAGAGGCGTTACCGTCGTTCTCGACGTGAACCTCACCGACGAGCTGATCGAGGAGGGCTTCGTTAACGAGCTGATCAGCAAGATCCAGACGATGCGTAAGGAAAGCGGCTTTGAGGTTACCGACCGCATCCTCGTTACCGTTTCGGGCAACGAAAAGCTCTACGCGCTTATGAAGAAGAACGAGGCGGAAATTTCCTCCGTTACTCTTGCCACCGCTATCGCGGAGGGCGCCTCTGAGGGCGGCAAAGAATGGAACGTCAACGGCGAGAGCATCACCATCGCGCTCGCAAGAGCATAACCGTTAAGAAAAAAGGAGAAAGCTATGATTTTTGATAACGTAAAGAACAGAGCCCTCTACTATGGCGCACACCCCCTTATGAAGCAGGCGAGAGCGCCTCGGTCGTGAAGCTCGTTGCGAAGATTCCCGTATAAAAGCTAAAATCAAAATCCGTCTGCCGTGAGGCAGGCGGATTTTTTGCTCTAAAAGCATGGGAAATTTCCCGAAATGCCTTTACAAACGCGCGAATATTTGGTATAGTGTAAGAAAGAAGTAAAAAATGATTTGCGATATCGTAGATATCGCACAGAAAGGGAGAAAAATGAACACTTTAAGCTTTTATCTTGCCGCGCTTGCCGACTATGCGGTGGAAAAGGGGCTTGCCGAGGAGGGCGATCGCGCCTTTCTTATCAACTCGCTTTTGGCGCTTTTCGGTGAAAACGATTTTGAGGCGCCGAATGAGAAGGCAGCGCTTTCCTTAAAGGAGCTGCTTTCGGCACTTTGCGATATTGCCTATGAGCGCGGGCTGATCGAGGAAAACACCACCGCCTACCGAGATCTCTTTGACACCGCCTTAATGGGCGCGCTCGTCGCCCGTCCGAGTGAGGTAACGCGCCGCTTTTTCGCGCTTTACGAAAAGGACAGACGCGCGGCGACCGACTATTTTTACGCGCTTGCCAAGGATAGCGACTATATCCGCACCTACCGTGTAGAAAAGGACGTTAAATGGTCCTACCCCTCGCCCTACGGCGATATAGATATTACGATAAACCTCTCGAAGCCCGAAAAGGACCCGAAGGCGATCGCAGCGGCGAAGCTGCTTCCCGCGAGCGCTTACCCGAAGTGCCTTCTTTGCCACGAGAACGAGGGCTACGCGGGCAGCCTTCGCTCCCCCGCCAGACAAAACCTTCGCCAGATCCCCCTTTCCTTGGGCGGCGAGCAGTGGTATATGCAATACTCGCCCTACGTTTATTATAACGAGCACTGCATTCTTCTGTCCTCTGCCCACACGCCGATGAAGATCAGCGAGGCGACCTTCCGCCGTGCGCTTGATTTTGTCGATGCGCTTCCGCATTACTTTATCGGCTCCAATGCCGATCTTCCCATCGTTGGTGGCTCGATCCTTTCGCACGACCATATGCAAGGCGGCGCTTACTCCTTCGCTATGGAAAGGGCAGAGGAGGAGATCCCGCTTTCCTTCCTTGGCTATGAGGATGTTTCCGCCGCCGTGGTGCGCTGGCCGCTTTCGGTTATTCGCATCCGCGGAGAAAAGAAGGAGCGCCTCGTTTCTCTTGCCGATAAAATTCTCACCGCCTGGCGCGACTATACCGACGAGGACGCCTTCGTCTATGCCGAGACGGACGGTGAAAAGCACAACACGATAACGCCGATCGCCCGCCGCCGCGGCGACGACTTTGAGCTTGACCTTGTGCTTCGCAACAACATCACCACGGAGGAGCATCCCTTAGGCGTTTACCACCCGCACGCCGAAAAGCACCATATCAAAAAGGAAAACATCGGTCTTATCGAGGTGATGGGACTTGCCGTGCTTCCCGCGCGTTTAAAAGAGGAGCTTTCGCTTCTTGCCGAGGCAATGCTTTCGGGGCGCGACCTCTACGCCGACCCCGTTTTATCCAAGCACGCCGATTTTGCCGAGGACATCAAGAATAGAGAAGTGCTCACCGCCGACAATATCGAGGGCATTCTTCGCCGCGAGGTCGGGCGCGTCTTTACCGCCGTTCTTGAGGACGCGGGCGTTTACAAATGCACGCCCGAGGGACGACGGGCGATGCTTCGCTTCGTGGATTTTGTTAATTCTGTTAAATAAGTAAACAAAGGTTTACATATTTATAATTAAAAATTTAAGGGAGAAAACCGATATGGCAATTACCGTTCGTAAGGTATAGACCGAAGCGAAGGACGTGCAAACGCTTGCTGAGGTTAAAGAAAGCGTGCTTGCCGCCGCAAAGGCTGCAAAAGACGCAGGTCGTATCGTAGAGCTCGTTGCTGAGCTTGACCACAAACTCTATACGCTTGACGAGCCACTCGTTTTTTCGGCAAAGGAGAATCCCGAGCTTAAAAGCGTGCGTCTCTCCATTCGCGCCGCCGAGGGCATGCGTCCTGTCGTTTGGTCGAACAAGAGCATCACAGAGCCCTTTACCAAGGTAGAGGGAACGGAATATTACGTTTGTCAGCTTTCCAAGGATGAAAACGGAGAATATCCGAAATTCCGCGACCTTTATATGAATATGCGCCGTATGCGCATCGCCACCTCGCCCGAGTGGCGCAACCCCTTCCCGCTTCTTCCCGAAGAAAGAGATGGCAAAAAGGAGCTGGAAGGCATCTACATCCCATACGAGCATGCCAAGACGCTCGCAGAGGCGGGAATTGAGAGCGCGGAGCTTAAAATGTACGTGCAGTGGGAGCATACCACCCTTCACGCGACGGGCGTTGACCTTGCTGTTACGCGCGAGCATGAGGGAAAGAAGTACGCGCTTATGACCTTTGGTGAGGACTTTAAGGCGCGCTATTCTTGCGGCCTTAACCGTTGCAACAACACGGGCGACCGTGAGACTTTTATCACCAATGCCCTTGGATTTCTCACCGAGCCCGGCACCTACGTTTACGACTGGACGGTCGGTAAGCTCTACGTGATCCCGAAGGGTGACATCAAGAAGGAAAGCTACGCCTACGGCGACCTTGAAAATCTCTTTATTTTCAGAGAGATGGAAAACGTAACGGTAAAGGGACTGACCTTTACGGGTCTTACCTCCAAGTTCGTTTGTGACCGCGGCTATCAGGCGGGTCTTTTCAATACCGAGCGAGAGGGAAAACGCCTCCCCCACGCCGCCGTGATGACGGTCGACGCGATCGATTTTGCCCTTACCGAGTGCCTTTTCAAGGGCTTCGGCTCGAACGCCATTCAGTTAAGAAGAAGCACGCGCGGCGCGTATATCGCAAACAACCGCTTCCTTAACGTCGGTATGTCCGCGATCTACGTCGGCTCGTATCACTCCACCTACGAGATCCCCGACCCCCGTACCGTGTCCGATGAGCTTCGCGCCATCGTTCGCGCGCATATCTCCTACAACGTGCGCGTAGAGAACAACTACTTTGAGCATATCGGCTACGACTACCCCAACGCCAACTGCGTGCATTACTACTTTGTTGACGGTATGAAGGTGCTTCATAACACCATTATGGGATGCGCCTACTCCGGCGTTTCCTCGGGTACGGGCTGGCGCGCTCTCTTCGTGCCCGGCGAGTTCGTCAACGTTCGTAACGTTGAGGTTGCCTACAACCGCATCCACAACTTTATGGACCGCCTGCGCGACGGCGCGGCGATCTACACCATCGGTGCCAACGCCATAACGGGCTATAACGCGCGCTTCAGCTCGGTGCATCATAACTACGTGTCGCTTGAAAACAGCAAGGACCACGACCGCCGCGGTATTTATCTTGACGGCTCGACGACGGGCTGGGAGGTTTATGAGAACGTTGTGGATAACAGCCTTATCCCCCTCTTTAACCAGTACCACGTGACAGAGCAGTTTACCCACCACATCCGCATTGACAACTTCTACTCTACCACGCCTGTGGATATGCAAAACAACGCTCCCCATCGCGACTCTATCCTTCTTGACTTCTACGTGGAGACCGCGGGTATTGAGGCGCTTTGCGAGAAGTACGAGGGCGCAAGAGCTATTTGTGAGGGCGCAGGCTGCCATCTGGATATTTAAAAAAGGAGAAAACGGTGAAAAAAGAGAAAAGGATGTTCGAGCCGCTCGGCACTCCCGCGTTTATGCTTGATGAGGGGCGGGGAGTTACGCGCTCGCCCATTGTGGAAATTTTGGTGTTCTTTCTTCTGACGCTTGTAGCACAGGTCGTCCAGAGCGCCCTTGTGACTCCGTTTGTGATCTTCTATATACTAAGTGACGGAAGCTTCCTTGAGATCAGTCAAACGGGGGATATGGCGGCTTATATGGCGTACGCAAGTGAGATCACGGAGAAAATATCGGCATCGCCGCTCTTTCAGCTCTTGATGCTCTTTTCTACCGCCGCCACCGTCATCGCTGTGCTTATCTACGTTCGCCTTATTTCCAAGCGAAGCCTTGCGAGCCTTGGCTTGACGAAAAGACCTGTGGGGTCGTACGCCGTCGGCTTTCTTCTCGGCGTTCTCGCCTTTGCCGCCGCGGTCAGCTTCTCGCTTCTTTTCGGCTCGGTATCCTTCGCGGGTATTTCGGGAAACACCAACGCGCTTCTCATCGTTGCCCTTCTTCTTGGGTACGCGGTGCAGGGCTTTTCGGAGGAGCTTCTTTGCCGTGGCTATCTTATGACGGCGCTTGGGCGAAGCATGCCGCTTTGGATGGCGGTCGTCTCCTCCGCCTTCGCCTTTGCCGCGCTCCACGTCGGCAACACGGGCTACTCGCTGATTGCCTTTGTTAACGTCTTTCTCTTCGGTGTCCTCACGGCACTGTATATGATCCGTCGGGGGAGCCTTTGGGGCGCCGCGGCGCTCCACGCCGCTTGGAATTTTGCCGAGGGCGTTCTGACCAACTTCCGCGTGAGCGGTATGCCGTCGGCAAGCTCTGTCTTTTCCTTCGCGCTCCGCGAGGGTGACGAGTGGATCCACGGCGGCGCCTTCGGTCCCGAGGGCGGCATCGCCGTCACCTGCGTTCTTACCGTCGGCATCGTGCTTCTCCTTATGATGAAGACAAAGGTGACCGTTCCGCCGATGACTGTACAAACAGAGGAAAAGTAAAGAATTCTTTGCAAAAACAAAAAGCAGACACAATGTGTCTGCTTTTTTTAATTGTCGGTACGACCAACAAGATAATCAAGGGTAACCTTGTAATATTCGGCAAGCTGTATAGCTGCCCAAAGAGGAAGCTCACGTTCTCCGCACTCATAACGTCGGTAGACAGTTAATTGCATATGAAGAAGCTCGGCAATTTCCTTTTGCGTTTTGTCGTGGTCCTCTCTTAAATCGCGCACTCTTTTGTAAATACGCATGGATTTATTTCTTTAAGTCCTTGATCATTTTTTCCATACGGTCAAGCGCTTGGTCGATGTGCTTCATCGAGTAGGCGTACGAGATGCGAGCGAAGCCCTCGCCGCACGCGCCGAAGGCGGTGCCGGGAACGATGGCGACGCCGTATTCACGGAGCAGCTTTTCGCAAAACTCCTCGCTCGTAAGCCCGAAGCCCGAAATATTGGGGAACACGTAGAACGCGCCCTCGGGGGTAAAGCACTGTATGCCGATCTCGCGCAGGCGCTTAACGAGGTGGGTGCGGCGGCGGTTATACTCCGCCTTCATTTCCTCCACGTCCTCGTCGCCCTCGCGCAGAGCCTCAATAGCGGCAAACTGTGCGGTGGTGGGTGCGCTCATAATGGCAAACTGATGGATTTTAAGCATCTGCTTGGTGATAGGTGCGGGTGCGGCGGTAAAGCCAAGGCGCCAGCCCGTCATAGCGTATGCCTTCGAGAAGCCGTTGACCACGATGGTGCGCTCGCGCATATCGTCAATGGCGGCGAAGGAGAAGTGCTTTTTGCCATAGGTAAGCTCGGAGTAGATCTCATCGGTCAAAACGAGAATATCCGTGCCGCGAAGCACCTCGGCGACGGCTTCCATATCCTCCTTTTCCATAATCGCGCCCGTGGGGTTGGCGGGGAAGGGGAGAATTAAAAGCTTGGTTTTATCGGTGATGGCGGCACGAAGCTCGTCGGCGGTCAGGCGGAAGTTGTTTTCTTCCTTTAAGGGGATCTCCACCGTCTTGCCGCTGGCAAGATGCACGATAGGCTCATAGCAAACGAAGGAGGGGGTGGGGAGAATGACCTCGTCGCCGGGGTCAACGGTTGCGCGAATGGCAAGGTCAATGGCTTCGCTTCCGCCAACGGTCACAACGATCTCGTCCTTCGCCGAATAGGTCAGCGAGAAGCGGCGGGAAAGGTATTTCGTGATCTCCTCGCGAAGCTCTAAGGTGCCCGAGTTGGAGGTGTAATAGGTCTTGCCCTTTTCCAGCGAGGCAATGCCTGCCTCGCGGATGTGCCACGGGGTGTTAAAATCAGGCTGTCCGACGGTCAGCGCCACAACGTCCTTCATCTCCTCTAACATATCGAAGAACTTTCGAATGCCCGAGGGCTTGATGTCTTGCGCGCGGCGTGACAGTATGGACTCATAATCCATGCTCATAGAACGTTTCCTCTCTCGTCAACCTCGACAGCACCGAAAACAACGCCGTGGTCCTTGTATTTGCGAAGCACGAAGTGCGTGGCGGTGGAGGTGACTGCCTCAAGCGTTGCAAGCTTCTGTGCCACGAAAACAGCAACCTCGCGCATCGTCTTTCCGTGGAGAAGCACAGCAAGGTCATAGCCGCCCGACATCAGATACAGGCTGTCTACCTCGGGGTAGTTGTAGATCTTCTCGGCAATCGCGTCGTAGCCGCGGTCGCGCTGGGGAATGACCTTTAACTCAATGAGAGCGTTAACGTGCTCGGAGTCGATCTTGTCCCAGTCGATCACCGTGGTGTAGCCGAGAACAACGCCGTCCTTTTCGTAGTCGTCGATCATCTTTTTGATGTCGCCCTCCTCCTTTTCGCACATCAGCGCCAGCTCGCGTGCGGAGAGAAGAGCGTTCTTTTCTAACAGCTTTAACAGCTTTTTCATAGTTAAAAACTCCTTTTTGTAAACAATTATTTGCTTTCGCGCTGTGCGCGGATGGATTCGTAGGAAAGTCCGTATTTCGCGGCGATGTCGCCTGCGTAGCTCTTTCCGTCGGGCTTTTGGCGCTTTATTAAGAAGGAGCGCCTGCCCTCCTCAACGCCCGCGACAAGATTGTCAAGGCGAATGCCGCCTTCCTTCTCTGTGCGCTCGTTGATGGCGTCGACCGATGCGGCGAGCTCGTGCAGGTGGGTGGAGAAAATGCCGCGCGAGCCGATGAGAGAGAAGCCGCAAAGCAGCTCCGAGGCGATAAAGGACGCCTCGTACGCTCCCGTCGAGGATAGCGACTCGTCAAGAAGGATAAGGCTGTTACCCGTCACCTCGTCGAGAATTTCGCGCAAGCGTGCGCACTCCTCGCCAAGACGGCCCTTATCGATGGTGTCGTCCGCGCCCGTCGGGAAATGGGTGAAGATCGCGTCGACAGGGCTGATCGCCGCGCTTTCGGCAGGGACGCACATACCGAGCTGTGCCATCGCCTGTGCAAGACCGACGGCGCAGGTGATGACCGACTTGCCGCCACGGTTGGGGCCCGTCAGAACGTAGAGCATGCCCGACGCGTCGAAGGCAAAGTCGTTTTTCACGACCTCCTCCTCGATCTGCATTGCCACGGAGGGATTGAAAAGACCCTTGGCAAAGAAGGCTTTTTCCTCGGCGGGGCGAATTTCGGGCACACACATCGTGTATCCGCGTGCGCGGAGGGCGCGCGTTAATTCCGCGATCTTGGTGACGAACTCAATTTCGGGGAGAATGCGCAAAAGAAAATCGGTGTTATCAAGAACGTACTCGCCCACGATGGCGCGCCAAGCGCGAACAGAGGAGCGGAACACCTGGTCGATGGCGGAGTGAAACGCCGTTTGCATCGCTTCCTTGCGGTTCTCCGACTGTCCCTTGTCGAAGGGCACAACGTCGGCAATGCAGGTAAAGGCGTCGTTTTTGAAGCTCATACGGAGAATTTTATCCAGCACCTTGCCCGACTTAAAGGTCTCGGCGTTGATGGAGATCACGCCTGCGTCCTTCGGGCGAAGCTGTGCGTCGAGATTGACTCCGACGGTGATGCTCTTGACCTCGTGAATGCGGGAGGATAAGCGCTTTAAGTCGTCGTTGAGGTCGCGGTAGTATTCGCTTTCGGTGAGCGTTTCGATCACCTCGGTAAGGCGAAGGAACGCGGAGGCGGAAAGCTGCTCCTTCAAGGGAAGAAGCCCACACTTTAAAACCTCGATACAAGAAATATAAAGCTCAATTTCGGTGATAGAGTAAAGGTAGGACTCGCCCGACGCCGTACCGCCCATATCCAAGCGGCGAAGCTCCTCAATGTCCGAAAGAATGGGGAGCGCCTCGGCAAGCGTCTCTCCGAGGGCGGGCAAACGCTCCATATCCGCAAGCGTTGCCTGACGGTAGCGGATGACCTCCTCGCTTTCGGTAAAGTAGTCGCAAAGAGAGCTGTTTTTTAGGGTGAGGATCTCGTCAAAGCCAAGCTCCGAGCATACCTCGGCGGAAATAAAGGGGGCATCCTTGCCAACGGCACGCGCGTCAACGTGCGCCTCGGTGGGATACAGTAGGCTTAAAAACGGCTTTTCCATAGCGTCTCCTTTCTCATTTTTCACTCAGCTTCCTTAATTATTATAAGGGTATATCAAAAAAAGTATATCATAAAAAAATGCGCCTTGCAACACTTTTTCGCTGAAAGATTCGCATTTTTTCGCAAAAAAAGTCTCATTTTTCAATAAAAAGAACCCCCCAAAGCGTTTCTTTTGCTTCGGGGGTGTGGAAATGCAAAGAATTGTTTACTTTATCCGTGGAAATCCTTGCCTTTAAGGTCGTGGGCGTTTTCCGAATAAGAGGTAAGGAGCTTGCCAAGGCGAGCGGTGCCTTCAAAGATGGCGATCGACTTTTCACCGTCCTTCATAAAGCGGATAAAAATGCGCTTGTCCGAGAAGGGAGACTCCGAAAAATCGTATACCTTTAAGCCCTCAAGCGATACGACAGAGCTGTAGGGTGCAACCTCCTCGGCGCTCTTGACGGAAACGGTCAAAAGAGGCGTTCTCTTAGTGCCCGATTTGCGCACCTTCACGCGTCCGAGCGTGAGCGAGCCCGACTGGAACTCTACGTACATATCGTATTTTACCAGCCGCCAGGTGAAGAAGATAAGCATCCAAAGGAAGATGGGTGCTACCGCGAAGGCGGGAATGAGCTTGCTAAGGTAGCAAGCGAGGAAAAACACGATCACAAACAAAACGTAGCCGATGATCAAGAGAATGCGGTAAAGCTTATTTTTGCCCTCGCCCTTTTTCTCGTAGGAAAACTCGGCGCTGTTCAAGGAGTCAAATTCTGCCATTTTAAGCACCTCGGTTTTTATTTTACAGCTCTAAAATACCATATTTTTGCTTCGCTGTCAACTGTAAAAATGCGACTTTTTTTATAGTTTGTGTCGCAAATAGAAATGTTAAAGAACGCGCCTGCCGTTTTTCCACTCTCCCTTTAGCGTTCCGCCGCTTTTAAAGGTGTAGATGCCGTAGCCGTTCGGCTTGCCGTTTCCCCACATGCCCTCGTGCGTTTCGCCCGTCGGCCAGGTGAAAACGCCGTAGCCCTCGTAGCGATCGTTTTTAAACTCGCCCTCGTACTTGCCGCCGCCTGGGGCGTTGTAAACGCCGCGGCCGTCGCGTCTGCCGTTTTTAAACTCGCCCTCGTATCTTCCGCCGTCGGAATAGATATATACGCCAAGGCCGTGCCGCCTTCCGTTTTGCCACTCGCCCTCGTACACGCCGCCGCAGCTAAAAACGTATTTTCCTTTTCCGTGCGGCTTTCCGTCCAAGATCTCGCCCTCGTAGGTGCCGTTCGTCGAGGTCAGCGTGCCAAAGGTTATCCCGTTTTCCATCGCTTATGCTCCCGTCGTTTGATAGGGAAATCAGCCTTTAAATTTGCCGTTTTCCCATATGCCCTTTAAGACAGTGCCGTCGGGGCGGGTAAATTCACCCTCACCGTGCAGTCTTCCGTTTTCAAATCCGCCGCGGTAAACGCCGCCGTCGGCGAGCGACAAAACCACGTATCCGCTTGGCATACCGTCGGTGAATAAGCCCTCGAGCACGCGACCGTCGGCAAACGACCATTTGCCGTAGCCGTGGAGCTTGCCCCTTACCCAGTCGCCCTCGAAAACGTCGCCCTTCGCGTAGGTGAAAACGCCGCGACCCTCTCTTTGACCGTAAGCGTGCTCGCCCTCGTAGCGGTCGCCGCTCGCGTAGAGGTAAACGCCCTCGCCGTGCAGCCTTCTGTTTTTAAACGCGCCCTCGTAGCGATCGCCGTTTGCATAGGTGAGAACGCCGTGGCCCTCCTCGGTGCCTCCCTTGAACTCGCCCTCGTAGACATCGCCGTTTTTATGAATGTGAACGCCGTGGCCTTCAAGTCCGCCGTCCTTCCAATATCCCTCGAGGCGATCACCGTCCTCGGTGGTTTGAATGCCATAGCCGTTCTTGTTTCCGTTTTCCCACATGCCCTCATAGCGTATTCCGCTGTGATAGCTGTAGATGCCAAAGCCGTGGAAGCGCCCCCCCTTCCACTCGCCCTCGTAGACGTCGTCGTCAGAGTAGTAAACTGCCCCCTTGCCGTGCAGGTTGCCATAGTAAAAGGTGCCCTTGTAAACGTCGTTGTCGTTGGTTATCAGAACGCCCTCGCCGTTGGGGGATCCGTCGCGCCACTCGCCTCTGTACTCGCCGTCGAAAACCTCGTAAACGCCAACGGTGGTTTGGTTTTCGCTCTTTTCCTCGCTCGCCATCACCAGTGCTCCTTTTCGTCTTTTCCTTTATTATAAGGCAAAGCGCCGCGCTTGTCAATAAAGCGTGAAAGAAAAGCAATCATTCATTTTAATTCAACACTGAGTACACAGTCTGTTTACAAACGCTTGATAGAATACAGTGTACTGTTTTTTAACAGGGGCCATTAGCTCAGTTGGTTAGAGCTCCCGGCTCATAACCGGGCGGTCCTGGGTTCGAGTCCCCGATGGCCCACCAGAAAACAAAAACCACCCCTTGCGGGTGGTTTTTGTTTTCTGCTGTGCTATATGTGCCGACGAAGAACCCCTCCGCTTGCGGAATGGGCGTTGCGCGCCGCACACAGCTAGAAACCGAAAAGGTCGGCGCAACGCTTGGGTTCAGAGTCCCCGATGGCCCACCAAAAATTCTCGGGAGCAAAGTTCCCGAGAATTTTTACTTATTACCTCTTCACTCTTCACTTTTCACTAAAAACGCTCCCGAGAATTTTGAAGTAATAGGTAATAGTGAAGAGTTAAAAAGTGAAAGTTACATTAGTTCGGATAGTTCTCAAGTTAGTCCACCAAGATGCAGGCACCCCCTTTTTTTGGGGGTGCCTTTTTTGCATTTTGGTGGGTCATCGAGTATGGTGAGAACCAACGGAAGATTGTAAATTGCGTAGGAGGGAAGCAGATTGAGAATGACGCAATA
>JAZOSE010000130.1:0-8946 GCA_045656965.1 Eubacteriales bacterium | reverse complement strand
GCTACACTCAAAAAGCTTCGTGACCTCGGCAACACAGTTATCGTCGTCGAGCACGATGAGGAAACGATGCAAAACGCCGACTTTATCGTGGACATCGGTCCGGGCGCAGGCATTCATGGCGGCAAGGTCGTTGTGGCTGCGGCACCGAAGGAGCTCGCAAAATGTAAAGAAAGCATTACAGCAGACTATCTTTCCGGCAGAAAATCCATCGGCGTGCCGCAAGCGCGTCGCACGGGGAACGGTGCAGTTCTTCACATCAAGGACGCCGAGGAGAACAACCTCAAAAAGCTCTCCGTTGACATTCCGCTCGGCACCTTCGTCGCCGTGACGGGCGTTTCGGGCTCAGGAAAATCCTCGCTCATCAACGCCGTTCTTTTAAGAACGCTTGAGCGCGAGCTCAACCGCGCCAATTCTCATCCCGGAAGGAGCGGCGGCGTCACAGGACTTGAAGCGCTTGACAAGGTCATCGCCATCGACCAGTCGCCTATCGGAAGAACGCCGAGAAGCAACCCTGCCACCTACACGGGTCTCTTCAATGATATTCGTGAGCTCTTTTCCATCACTCCCGAGGCAAAGGCAAGAGGATATGCCGCAGGGCGCTTCTCCTTCAACGTGCGCGGCGGCAGATGCGAGGCGTGCGAGGGTGACGGTGTTAAGCGCATTGAAATGCATTTTCTTCCCGACGTGTACGTTAAGTGCGACGTTTGCAAGGGCAAGCGCTATAACCGTGAAACGCTGGAGGTGCATTACAAGGGCAAAAGCATCAGCGAGGTCCTTGAAATGACGGTTGAGGAGGGACTCTCCTTCTTCGACGGATTGCCAAGACTTCAGCGCAAGCTGCAAACGCTCTTCGACGTCGGCCTCGGTTATATCAAGATCGGTCAGCCCTCTACCACGCTTTCGGGCGGCGAGGCACAGCGTGTGAAGCTTGCCACCGAGCTTGCCAAGCGAAGCACCGGCAAAACGATGTATATTCTCGATGAGCCCACCACAGGCCTTCACACCCACGACGTAGCTAAGCTCATTGAGATCCTTCAGCGCTTGACTGATGCTGGAAACAGCGTCGTCGTCATTGAACACAACCTTGATTTGATCAAATGCGCCGACCACATCATCGACCTCGGACCTGAGGGAGGCGACGGCGGCGGCACGCTTGTGGCATCGGGCACACCCGAACAGGTGGCGACTTGTGAAGCCTCGTATACGGGTCAGTATCTGAAGGAAAAATTAAACCGGGGTTAAAAACACTTGAAAGAGGACAGTTATATGAAAATTCGTGTAAAAAAGTTAGATGAAAACGCTATTCTTCCCACCTATGGCACGTCCTTCTCGGCAGGCGCCGATCTTTACGCTCTTTCGGGCGAGACCATCGCTCCCGGAGAGACCAAGCTGATCCACACGGGTCTGGCTATGGAGATCCCCGAGGGGTACGGCGGCTTTCTCTATGCCCGCAGCGGCCTTGCCACCAAGCGCGGTCTTGCACCCGCCAACAAGGTCGGCGTTATTGATGCGGATTACCGTGGCGAAATTATGGTAGCAATGTATAACCAAAGTGACAAAACGCAGTCCGTGGATGCAGGCGAGCGTGTGGCGCAGCTTGTTATCGCCCCGTTCCTTCACGCCGATTTTGAGGAAAGCGCAGAGCTTTGCGATACCGCAAGAGGCGAGGGCGGATTTGGTTCTACGGGAAAAAAGTAAAGAAGTCTTTGCTTGATTGAAAAGGGTGCTTTGCAAAAAGCATCCTTTTTTCTTTTTTGTGAAAAAGAAAAATGACGGAATGCATCAGGCTTCTCCCTTGTGCGCAAAACTTTAAAAGAAAAAATCCGTTTTTGATTGACAAATATAAAAGCTTATGCTATAATAGTATATAATTAGTATAGGTATGTTTAATCTCACGGTGTATACATTTAAAAAAGGTCAAGGAAATGCGTATGGAAATTACAATCAAGGATCTATGGAACGTACTCAAAAAATCGCTCATACTCATTCTTGTATGTGCTATTTTATGCGGTGCCGTCGCGTATATCTACACGACGAAATATATGAGAAAGGTGTATAACTCTTCGGTCGAGTGTGTGCTGATCCCCGCAGAAACGGACGGAACGGTCACGCCTGACGCAAGCGGCACGCAGAAAACGCCTATCGAGGAGCTTAATAACTTCCTTATCGTTGGCGGTCGCGCTATCGAATCCTTGTCGAGACTTCTTATGGCAGAGGATACGATGGTTGCCATCTTGAATAATATTGAGAACCTGAAGGCGCAGAACCCGGGCGACCAAAAGTACATTCTGGAAAGCACGTATACGGCGACCCAGCTTTACGGCCTTTTCAGCTTCCACGCTCCTGAGGGTGACACCAACCTCGTCTTTACCGTTTCCTGTAACGCATATTCCGCGCACGATACCTACGTTCTTTTGAGCGCCTTTGCCGACGTTATGAACGGCAGAGCAGAGGCTCTTTGGGGCGATAACACCTATATGATCGAGCTTTGCACGCAGCCCAAGGATGGACGGCTCAATTACCCTCACGTTTCCCGTATCACCACCATTGCGGCGGCGGCAGGCGCGCTCGTGCCTTATCTCATCATTTTAGCCTTCACGCTCTTTAACTCTCGCATCAAGAAGGAAGAGGACATCAAGAACAACTTTGAGTATCCTCTTCTCGGCCGCATTCCTCATTTTTAAGGTATGGATAGGAGAGAGTCAGCAGTATGAAGAAATTTAACTTAAAAAAGGCCTTCTCGCGCTTTGCGGAGAAGATTACCAAGAAGGTCCGTAAGGACGCCGACGGAAGCTTCCGCAACCGTCTGATCAACGTCAACACCTCCTTGCACGTCATGGAAGCGTACCGTATGGCGCGTACCAACCTGATGTACACGGCAAAGGGCGCGGGCGTGCGCGTGTTCGGTGTGACCAGTGCCGCACCGCACGACGGAAAGTCGCTTACCTGCGCAAATCTTGCCATCTCCTTCGCTATGGCAGGCAAAAAGGTTTTGCTTGTTGACTGCGATATGCACCGCCCCACGCAGAACGTCTCCTTCGGTGTGACCATCGAAAACGGTCTTTCCGAGTATTTGACGGGTATATGCGAGGAGGCAGAGATCGCCGAGACCGAATATGAAAACGTGCATCTTTTGAGCGCGGGCAGATGCCCGCCCGACCCCTCGGAGCTGCTTCAGAGCGATCGCCTTGCCTCGCTTCTCGTGGATGCTAAGACCAAATACGATTGTGTTTTCTTTGACCTTCCTCCGCTCAACGTGATCTCTGACGCAACGGTGATCGCGTCGCATCTTGATGGCTACGTTTTCGTCGTTCGCGCAAAGCAGAGCGACCGCTTTGACGTACAGAACGCTGTCGACTCCATCAAGCACGTGGAGGGCAAGGTGCTCGGCTTTATCCTCAACGATATGGAGCATCACTCCATGAGCGGATACAGCACGCGTTATTACAGCAGATACTATTATAGCCGCCGTCGCAATGAAAAGAGCGAGGGTGATTCCGAGGTTGCCTTGGATACCGCAAAGACTGAAAAAGAAGCTTCCGCCGAGTAAGGCGGCACGGTGAGAGCCGTCGGACTCTGTCACGACGGCTCTTTGCTTTGAAAAATTTCAAGATTCAAAGGAGGTGCGATATGGTTAAAATATGCGAGGTAGAGAAGCATTCTCTCGCTTGCCGTGCAGGAATTCGCGCGGGCGACGTGCTCCTTTCCGTAAACGGAAACGAGATATGCGACGTGCTTGACTACCGCTTTTATTTGACCGAGTCGCGCGTCACCTTGAAGATCCTTCGCGACGGAAAGGAAAAATCCTTCACCGTAAAAAAGGATGAGTACGACGACGTGGGGCTTTGCTTTGAAACGCCGTTAATGGATAAGAAGCACACCTGTGCCAATAAGTGCATCTTTTGCTTTATTGACCAGATGCCGAAGGGCTATCGGGAAACGCTTTATTTTAAGGACGACGACTCCCGACTTTCCTTTCTCCACGGAAGCTACGTCACTCTAACAAATATGACGGATAAGGACATCGACCGCCTTATCAAAATGCGTCTTTCTCCCATCAACGTATCGGTGCATACCACCAACCCCGAGCTTCGCGTTCAAATGATGAAGAATAAACGTGCCGGTGAGGTTCTTAAATACCTTGAGCGCATCAAGGATGCAGGACTCAAAATTCACGCGCAGATCGTTCTTTGCCGCGGCGTTAACGACGGCGAGGAGCTGCTTCGCTCTATGCACGACCTCGCCGCGCTTTACCCCTCGGTGGAGAGCGTCTCCGTCGTGCCCGCGGGCTTAACCAAGTTCCGCGAGGGGCTGTATCCGCTCTCGCCCTACACGGGGGAGGAGTGCAAAAGGATCGTTGCCGAGGTAGAGCAGTTTGCTCTTTCCTGCAAGGAATATTACGGTGCCTACATTTTTCACGCGGCGGACGAGCTTTATCTTAAAGCAGAGCTGCCCCTTCCGCCCGAGGAAAGGTACGAGGAATACCCCCAAATTGAAAACGGCGTCGGTATGATCACCTCGCTTACCGACGAGTTCGAAGGTGAGCTTTCCTTTTTAAAGGAAGAGGGCATCGCACCGAAGGAAAGGAACGTCTCGCTCGTCACGGGGCACGCCGCCTTTCCCACGCTTTTGAAGCTTGCAAGGGCGCTGGAAATCGAGGCCACAGGGCTTTCGGTCAGCGTATTTGATATTGAAAACGAATTTTTTGGACCCGAAATTACCGTTGCGGGACTCTTAACAGGCAAGGATATTTTGGCACAGCTGTCGGGAAAAAACCTCGGCGAATGCCTCTTTATCCCGCGTTCTTCGCTTCGAAGCGAGGGCGATCTCTTCCTTTGCGGCATGTCAAGGGACGAGCTTGAAGAAGCCCTCGGCGTTCCCGTCAAGCCCGTAGACGCAAACGGTATAGACCTTCTTCACGCCCTTCTTGGCGATGAAGAGTAAGAAAGGAGTAAACATATGGCAAAACCAATCGTAGCCATCGTTGGACGGCCGAACGTCGGAAAAAGCACGCTTTTTAATAAGCTGATCGGCGAGCGCCGCTCCATCGTTGAGGATACCCCCGGCGTTACGCGCGACCGTATTTACGGCGAGTGCGAATGGAGGGGCAGAGTTTTTACCGTGGTAGACACGGGCGGTATTGAGCCGAAGAGTGACGACGTCATCCTCTCGCAAATGCGTCTTCAAGCGCAGATCGCCATCGAGAACGCCGACGTGATCATTTTTATGTGCGATATCCGTGCGGGACTTCTTGCTGATGACCGCGACATCTCCGTAATGCTCAAAAAGAGCGGAAAGCCTATCGTGCTTTGCGTCAATAAGGCGGATCGCGTGGGCGAGCTTCCTTACGAATTTTACGAGTTCTATGAGCTCGGCTTTGAAAGCGACCCGATCGCGCTATCCTCGCTCCACGGAAGCGGAAGCGGCGACGTGCTTGACGCGGTGCTGGAATGCCTTCCCGAAGAGGTCGAGGAGGAAAAGGATGAGGACGTTATCAACGTCGCCGTCATCGGAAAGCCCAACGCGGGCAAGTCCTCTATTATCAATAAAATGCTCGGCACCAACCGCCTGATCGTTTCGGATATTGCGGGAACAACGCGCGACGCGGTCGACTCGCTTCTTGAAAACGAGTTTGGTAAATTTAATCTTATCGATACCGCAGGCATCCGCCGTTCCTCCAAAATTGAGGACCGTATTGAAAAATATAGCGTTCTCCGCGCCAAAATGGCAGTAGAGCGCGCCGACGTTTGCCTCATTATGATCGATGCTAAGGAGGGCATCACCGAGCAGGACGAGAAGATCGCGGGCATCGCGCACGAGGCGGGTAAGGCTTGCATTATCGTCGTCAATAAGTGGGACGCTATCGAAAAGGATAACAGCACCACAAACGAATACACCCGCAAGATCGAGCACGCGCTCTCTTATATGAGCTACGCGCCCCTCGTTTTTGTCTCCGCGCTCACGGGTCAGCGCCTCAAAAACATCTTTGAGCAGATCGTGTACGTCAACAACCAGTCGAAAACGCGTATCACCACGGGTATGCTCAATGAGCTTCTCAACTCCGCGATGGAAAAGTGCCAGCCCCCCTCCGATAAGGGCAAGCGCTTAAAGATCTACTATATGACGCAAGCGTCTGTTGCACCCCCCACCTTCATTTTCTTCTGCAACAACGCCGAGCTGTTCCATTTTTCCTATCAAAGATACCTTGAAAACTGCGTGCGTGAGGCGTTCGGCTTCCGAGGCACCCCTATCCGCATCGTCGTCAAGCAGAGAGGAGATAGTGAATAATGTTTATCGATCAGGTCACTATTGATATCAAAGCAGGCGACGGAGGCAACGGTGCCATCTCCTTCCGCCGTGAGAAATACGTTGCGGCAGGCGGCCCCGACGGTGGCGACGGCGGCAGAGGCGGGAATATTGTCTTTCGCGTCGACGAGGGCTCCAACACCCTCCTTGCCTTCCGCTATAAAAGAAAATTCGTCGCTGAAAACGGCGGAAGCGGAAAGGCGTGCAAAATGCACGGCAAAAACGGTGAGGACGTGATCATCTCCGTTCCTCCGGGAACGCTTCTTAAAAATGCCGATACGGGCAAGATCATCTTCGATATGTCGCGCGACCGCGAGTATATCGCCGCGCATGGCGGCAGAGGCGGTTGGGGCAACCGTCATTTTGCAACTCCCACGCGCCAGATCCCCCGCTTTGCCAAAAACGGCACCAAGGGCGAGGAAATGAAGCTCACCTTGGAGCTTAAAATGCTTGCCGACGTCGGACTCGTCGGCTTCCCAAGCGTCGGTAAATCCTCAATTCTTTCTCGTATATCCTCGGCGAAGCCGAAGATCGCCGCATACCATTTTACCACCCTGTCTCCCAACCTCGGCGTGGTTTCGCTCGGAGAGGGAAGAGGCTTTGTTGCGGCGGATATTCCGGGTCTTATTGAGGGAGCGTCGGACGGTCTCGGTCTTGGTCACGCCTTCCTTCGCCACGTTGACCGTTGCCGACTCATTCTTCACGTGGTCGACATCTCTCGTGAGGAGGGCCGCGACCCTATTGACGATATTGAAAAGATCAACACCGAGCTTGCGCGTTACAGCCCCGAGCTTGCCTCGCGTCCCCAGATCGTCGTAGCCAATAAAAGCGATATGGTTCTTCTTGAATACGAGGACTACGTTAAGGACTTTGAGGCGTACGTGCAAAACACCCTCAAAGCGCCTTTAGTGTACGTCTCCGCCGTAACGGGTGAAGGACTTGACGAGATGCTGAAGCTCACCGAAAAAACGCTTCGCGATCTGCCGCCGATCACTGTATACGAGCCCGAGATCAGCGAGGAGGAGAGTGTACTTGAAGCCTCGGCGGGTGAAAGAGAAACGATCATTCGCGAGGAGGACGGCATCTATTTCGTGGAGGGCGAGTGGATCTACAACCTGATGGGTCAGATCAACTTCGGCGACTACGAGTCGATGAACTTCTTTCAGCGTGTCCTCAAAAAGCAGGGCGTATTCGACAAGCTTCGCGAGGCGGGCATCAAGGACGGCGACACCGTCAATATGTACGACTTTGAGTTTGAGTTTGTCAACTAATAAAACCATCAAAACGGATCGCCACCTTGGCGATCCGTTCTTTCATTATAATATACGCGCGCGCGCGCGTTAAAAGACGGTCTCGGGAGAGGGAACGGCGGCGTCGCGCAAGCGGTAAAGTGCAAAGCGTAGGGCGCAAAGCGCGTTCTCATATGCCGCGCCGTCGTTTTTTTCTGTCGCGCTTTGAAGAAGGATCAGCGCGTTTTTGAGTGCGTCAATGTCGTCCATCGGCAGAGAAACGGAAAAAAGAAAATGATTTTTTTCAAAAAGCCGATGGAGTGCCTCAAGCGCTCCCGTAGCATCAAGCGGCTCGTGCTTTTCAAGGACGGCAAGCACCCCTTCCATATCGCCGATGCCCTTTAACGAGAAAGCTGTGGCAAAAACGCAAAAGGAAATCACAAGCGCAAGTATCAAAACAGAAAGCCAAAGTGAACGCATTAGCCCTCCTCGGCACGCGGTGTTAAAAGAATTTCACCCGCGTCATCCAGCGTAAAAAGAAATACCTCATCAATGCTTTTGCCGCGCTTTTGGCATTCCTTCCCAAGCCACTCCTCAGTTTTCTTGCAGAGTGAAAGCGCGGTCGAATTGATTTGCCCGTCCACGATCAAAGCGTGTGCTATGCCGTGCTCCTTTACGGAAATGGAAAGATCGTCTGCCGTGGGGGGTGACTTTGTCTCCTTTAAAATAACGGAGAGCTGTCCGTTCTGTTCAAGCACGGCGCAGTAAACGTCGTCGGGACTGCCCACCCCCTTCAAGCGAAAGGCACTGAGTAGCTCCTCCACCGATATGCGCATGCGTTTAAGCTCCCTTTGGTCGATCTTCCCACCCGAAACGAGAACGCTCGGCGTGCCGTCGAAAATGCGCTTTAAAAACGGTGCTCGGTTCTTAACGTCGCTGATAAGAAGCTCCAGCGCAACGATCAAAAGCGTTGAAATGATGGCGTAGGTCAAGGGAATGGAGGGGTCGCCGATCGCGGCGCTGGCAAGCTCGGAAAGCAAAAGAGTGGAGACAAGCTCTGAAATTTCAAGCTCTCCGATCTGGCGCTTACCCATCAAGCGAAGCGTGATCGTCAAAAATATATATATAATAAAGGTGCGGATAAAGGAAGTTGCCATAAAAAGCCCCCTTAGTCATTGTGCAATATTATAAGTATACCCCAAGGGAAAAAGGCTATAACTTGTTGAAATCACCAAAAAAGAAAATATGCTAAAAAAAGTTAAAAAAAAGGTTGACAAACCCTAAAACGTGTGGTATACTAACAAGGCTGTCGCGGAAAAAAGCTGCGAACAAGCATTCGATCTTTGAAAATTGAACAACAGAATTTCGAACGAAACATGCAAATTAAAAAGTGTGTGTAGACGGAATCTCG
>JAZOSE010000129.1:0-7957 GCA_045656965.1 Eubacteriales bacterium | reverse complement strand
CCCGGCACCGCAAAGCGCGTTTTCGCACTTTGTAAGGACGCAGGCGTGACCTTAACGAACGTCGGCGCCACCTTCCCCTACGGTAAGGACCCCGAGGATACAAACATTCGCATCGCGCCCTCGTATCCCACCGAAGAGGATCTTGCACGCGCAATGAGCGTTTTAACGCTTGCCGTTCGCCTTGCCGCGCTCGAAAGCCTTTTAAAGTAAAACAAAAAGAGGACTGAAAAGTCCTCTTTTTTCTATTCAATCAAGATAATCCTTGATCTCGTATGCGCGCGTGTAGGCGTGGTTGCCGTTTTTGTCCACAACTTCAATGCGGAAATAAGAGCCGAGGTGCTTCTTCGTTAAGGGGAATGCCGCCCCGTCGATATAGCCACCCTCGCCGTCCTTGCGCAGAATTTCTCTGCCCTCGGTCAAAACGCGAATACTCGCCGCAGGCGAGGTGCGGACCACGAGAAGTCCGTTTTCAACGTACGCCTTTTCAATCAGGGGACCCGAGGAAACGTAAGCGTCGCCGCGCGAAAGCGCGTCGGTAATGCCCTCATAAGTAAAGGTCTCGGCGGCAATCATCGTAAAGCCGCCAAAGGAGTCCTCAAAAGAGCCCTTGTCGTTATGGTTGTCGTCGCCTGCCACTACGTAATAGCGCTTGCCGCGGCGCAAAAGCGCCTCATAGACGTGTGCGTCAAAGTCGCCGTGTGCGCGACAGCCCGTGTTCATGATCTCAAGCCCGTCGAAGCCTTCAAGCTCCGAGAGGGTCTCGGCGCTTTGAAGCGACCACAGCGGATGGTTGTAATGCACAAGGCAACCGTTTTTGTGCGCCTCACCCACAAGATGCTTAAAGAACTCGGGGGTGTATTCATAAACGCACCTTTCTCCCACAAACTTCAAAAACGGGATCTGGTCGCGGCATCTGCCGGGCGTAAAGTTTTCGGGGTAGAAGCAAAACTGCACGGTGTCGTTCGGCTTTTTCTTTATGAAATTGATGTGATGCACGCGGAGCATTCCGTGGGTGGACACCATTTCTTCCTTGATACAGGTCTCGTAGCCGTTGAGCGCGATGAACGTATCGTCCGAAAGATGTCCTTGGTCAATGAGCGCCTCGTGATCGGTAAATGCCACCACCGCGTAGCCGCGCTTTTTATACTCCTCCTTCACTCTTTGGGGCGTAAGCTCTCCGTCGGAAAGCGTCGTGTGGCAGTGAAGGTTTGCCTTGTAAAAGCGTGCGCTCTCGGGGAAAAGATGTTTTTTCATAGTCCTCGATCCCTTTTGGTGTGCGGCGCAAACGCGCCGCACTTGCAAATTATTTCTTTAAAGCAATAGCCGCCTTTGCCTTCTCGTAAATCGCCTTTGCCGTAAGACCGTAGGCTTCAAGAAGCGCGGGAACGGTGCCGGAGCGACCGAAGGTGTCCTCAATACCAACGCGAAGCACGGGAACGGGGAAGGAAGCCGAAACCGCCTCTGCAACCGCAGAGCCGAGACCGCCGATCACGCTATGCTCCTCGGCAGTTACGATAGCACCCGTTCCCTTTCCCGCCTTTTCAAGAATAGCGGTGTCAGGGGGCTTGATGGTGTGCATGTTGATCACGCGCGCCGAAATACCCTCGGCGGCGAGCATATCCTTTGCTTCAAGAGCGAGGTGAACGGTAAGACCCGAGGCAACGATAGTCACGTCGGCACCGTCCGAGAGAAGCACACCCTTGCCAAGCTCAAACTTATAGTCCTCGCCGTTGAAGGTCGGAACGGCGTATCTGCCAAAGCGCATATAAACGGGACCGTTGATATTCAGCGCAGCCTCAACCGCCGCCCTTGCCTCAACCGCATCGGCAGGATTGATGATGGTCATGCCGGGAATGGTACGCATCAGCGCAATGTCCTCGTTGCACTGGTGGGTCGCACCGTCCTCACCGACGGTGATGCCCGCGTGGGTCGCGCCGATCTTTACGTTTAAGTGGGGGTAGCCGATCGAGTTGCGGATCTGCCCAAAGGCACGGCCTGCCGCAAACATCGCAAAGGAGCTTGCGAAAACCGCCTTGCCCGTGGTAGCGATACCTGCCGCCACGCTCATCATGTTGCCCTCGGCAATGCCGCAGTCGAAAAAGCGCTCGGGGAATTTCTTTTTAAAGACGACGGTCTTGGTTGCTTCCGCAAGGTCGGCATCCAGTACCACGAAATCGTACTTTTCGCCCAGCTCGGCAAGTGCCGCGCCGTAGCTTTCACGTGTTGCTTTCTTTTCCATCTTCTTTTCTCCTTTACGCGTTCAGCTCGGCAACTGCCTGCTTGTACTGTTCCTCGTTCGGTGCCTTGCCGTGCCAGCCAACCTGGTTTTCCATAAAGGAAACGCCCTTGCCCTTAACCGTCTTCGCAATGATCGCGGTGGGGCGGTCGGTGCACTCGCGTGCCGCACGCAAAGCGCTCTCAATAGCATCAAAGTCGTGACCGTCAATGGAGATGACGTTGAAGCCGAACGCCTCAAACTTCTTGTCGTGAGGCGTGGGGTTCATAACCTCGGTGACGGGGCCGTCGATCTGAAGACCGTTCCAGTCAAGGATCACGCAAAGGTTCGAAAGCTTGTAGTGAGATGCGAACATCGCCGCCTCCCAAACCTGACCCTCCTCGCTTTCACCGTCTCCGACGATGGTGTAAACGCGGTAGTCCTTACCCGCGAGCTTGCCCGCAAGTGCCATACCGCAAGCGGCGGAAATGCCAAGACCGAGAGAGCCCGTCGTCATATCAACGCCGGGAATATGCTTCATATCGGGGTGACCCTGTAAAACGGAGTCCACCTTTCTGAGCGTTTTGATGTCGTCACGGGAGAAATATCCCATTTCTGCAAGCACCGCGTAGTATGCGGGCGCGGTATGACCCTTAGAGAGAACGAAGCGGTCGCGGTCCTCCCACGTGGGATTTTTGGGGTCGATGTTCATCTCCTCGGTGTAAAGATAGGAAAGAATGTCTGCAATCGAGAGCGAGCCACCGGGATGACCCGAGCCTGCGTTAAAAACGCCCTCAAGAGCACCCAGACGAATGCGCTTTGCCATATCGGCAAGAGCGGCGCGTTTTGCGTTGTCCATAAGTAATTGCCTTTCTTTTCTTTTGTATATTTTATCTTTTATATTATAACATCTCTTTTTTTGCAAAGTCAAGCCGTTTGTGAAAAAACTATACTTTTTCCTCTGCATTTAATTCGCTTCGGAGCGAAGAAATAAAGTAAATTCCGTAAACGACCCAAACAGCCGTCACAAAAAGACCGAAAAACCAGCTTCCCCCGAACACGGGAATGTAAATGATCTCTCCCTCGGTGTAGTGGATATTTGACTCGGCATCGGTGATCACGTGGCGCTCCGTCAGCGTTAAGAGAAACTTTTCAAGCGCGAAGAATACCGCCGAAAGGAAGCCCAGCACCGAAAGGATAAGCGCCTTAGCGCTGTATTCCCTTTGCAGCGCCTTTGCCATTTTTTTGTTCTTTTCGTCAAAATGCGCACCCACGTTCTTGCGGATAAAGTCCCTTAAAGCAAAGAATAAAAGCACCAAAAGCGCGGTAAGCAACACCGCCTCTATTACGCCGAGGATCTCTATCGGTAAATACGCCGAGGCAGCCTCGGGGCGACGGGAAACGTCGGTGTAGGTATAGCTGCTTAAAAATTTTGCCGTTAGCTTGTTCACACATACCGAAGATGCACCGTAAGCGACGCTCACAAGCGCTCCGTAAAGCGAAAAGCGACTCTTTTTGCGCAAAGTTAGGAAGAAACCGACAAACACCGCCGCGGAAAGCACGTCGGGCAAATAGTTTCTTGCGTCAAAGGTTATATCTAAGGCAAAAACGAGTGCAAGCGTTAAAAGCAGAAAGGTCAAGCGCTCGGCACGAGCCTTTGCGTGCTCCTCAAAGCGCTCGGCGAAGAGAAGCTCCTTTTCTCTTGCAAACTCGCGCAGCACCTCACTGTTTTTAAGGTCCTTGAAATAAGTAAACGCATAGTAAAGCCAAACGGCACCGAGGGCAAGCCCGATCAGCTGGAACAAAAGCACCAAATAGGGATAGTATTTCGCGGGATTGATAGCGCTTGCGTCCACCGAGCCCAGCGTCTCGAAAACGCTGATAAGCGTTAACTCGGGCACAAAGGAGCAAACCGCCTTTGCGCTTAACAGCACCGTCGTCAAGCGCAGCACGCCGTCAAGCCCCTTCGCGTGCCGTCCTGCCGTTAAAACAGGCATCAGCCCCTCGCGCTCGCCGAGGTGGGATAACGCTTGTCCGAACGCGCGGAAGGCGGAGACGGCGAAAATGACCTCAACAAGAGCAAAGCCGAGCGAGAAAACGGTGATGATCGCGCGCTCGCCGCTGTTGATTTTGATAACCGAAAGCATCAAAAGAAGGGCGGGAAGCTTAATAAGCGAGATCCAAAACATCCTCTCAAAGCCGCGAAGGGCTTCGTCAAAATGCGGAAAGACCGCCGAGGCGTTCCTTATCGCGCTCATAAGAAGAAGATATCCGACAAAGTCGGGCAAAATATCGATCAAGCTGAGCGGGGGATTGAAAAGAAAGACGAGGGCCAAAAGAAGTCTGCCCCAGAAAAAGCATTTTTGCTTCATTTTCTTTTCTCCTTTTCTCTTTTTTTAGCGTCCTTTTGCGCCTTTTCCTCTTTCTTTCGCGCCAGCGTTTTCTCGTCTGCCTTTGCGGAAAGAGCGTTTAATTTGTTGATAAAGCCGAAGCGAGATCTCCCCTCGTCCATATTCTCGTCGCCCTCAAGGCAGATCCAAATATAGCATTCAAAGAAGCATTTGGCGCAAAGAAAGGTGAAGATAAGCCCAAGAAGAAGCCTCGTGACGACGAAGACGACACCGAGCTTTCCAAAAACGCCGGACACCTCGGTTAAAATCGCCAAAAGGAAGAATACGGGGGCAAGCAGTCGGTTGCGCATCGCGCGCGCCACGAGAACGGGCACGTCGGTCTCCTTCGCGATCTCCGTAACGCCCGTGAGCACCGCCCAAAGAAACACACACTTGAGAACGTGCGAAAGAATATTCGCAAAAGCGATCAGCTCGTCGGGAAGGGCGATCATAAAAAGCATACCGAGCATTTCCGATACAAAGGAGAAAAGTGAAACGAAAAGAAGCGGAAAGCCGAGCGAAAATGCCGAAGCAAAGTGGCGCGCGTACTGCTTCAAGGTGGATAGACCCAAAAGCATCAAAAGCACACCGAAAAGATCGGTGAAGCTCGCGAACGCCACGTTAAAGAAGAATAAGTGTCCTAAAAATAAATATCCGAAGCCCATTTTTACACCTTGTTCGGATTGGCGCCGCAGCAGTTCTTGAATTTCTTTCCGCTGCCACAGTAGCAGGGGTCGTTGCGGCCAACCTTTTTGTCATTGCGGATGGGCTTTCTCTTGACGGGGGTGTCGGTGCCACCGCTCGTTGCCGCCACCTTGGCGACCTCGGTGCGCACGGTAGATTGCTCCTTCGGTACGACCGTCATCGCGGCGCGTACGGTAGCCTCGCGGATGCCGTCTACCATCTCCTCAAAGATCTGCGCGCTTTGAATGCGGTACTCGACAACGGGATTTCTTTGCGCGTAGCCGTTAAGACCCACTGCCTCCTTTAAGTCATCCATTGCGTCAAGATGCTCCATCCAGCGTGTATCCACGTTGCGAAGCAGGATCACGCGCTCGACCTCGCGGAAGGTCTCAGCCCCGAAAAGCTCCTCCTTTTCAGCGAGGATTTCAAGGGAAACGCCAAGGAAGAATTCCTCTAGCTCCTCCTTCGTCTTACCCGAAAGGGCTGCTATGGTGAAGCGCTCGTCACCCATAGCGAAAAGAATGCCCGCGTAGTGCGAAAGAAGTGCCTCAATATGCGTGGGAAGGATCTCGTCGCTCTCGGGAATAAAGGAAGCAACGGTCGATGCCACCGAGTCGGCGATCATTTTCTTTACCGTCTCGTGCAAGTCCTCGCCGTCCAGCACCTGGCGGCGTTGCTCGTAGATCAGCTTTCTTTGCTGATTCATAACGTCGTCGTATTCCAGCACGTTCTTACGGCGAGAGAAGTTATTGCCCTCAATGCGCTTTTGCGCCGCCTCAATAGAGCCCGAAAGAATGCCTGCCGCGATCGGCGCGTCCTCGGGAAGTCCCAGGCGCGCTACCATATTCGCCGTGCGATCGCCGCCGAAAAGGCGCATAAGATCGTCCTCAAGCGAAAGGAAGAAGCAGGATTCGCCGGGGTCGCCCTGACGACCCGAGCGTCCGCGGAGCTGGTTGTCGATACGGCGCGACTCGTGGCGCTCCGTGCCGAGAATATATAAGCCACCCGCAGCTCGCACGCGCTCTGCCTCGGGAGCGATCTCTGCCTTGTATTTTTCGTAAAGGGTGCGGAACTCCTCGCGCGCGGCAAGCACCGCCTCGTCGGTCGTGTCCGAGGTGCCCGTCGCCATGGCGATCAGCCCTTCGTCAACGCCCTTTTTGCGCATTTCCGCCTTTGCCATATATTCGGCGTTACCGCCAAGCATAATATCCGTACCGCGTCCCGCCATGTTGGTGGAAATGGTAACGGCTCCCTCCTTGCCCGCTTGGGCAACGATCTCTGCCTCGCGGTCGTGATATTTGGCGTTAAGCACGGTATGCTTTACGCCCGCGCGCTTTAAAAGCTCCGAAAGAAGCTCGGATTTTTCAATGGATACCGTGCCCACAAGCACAGGCTGTCCCTTTGCGTGGCATTCCTTGATCTGCGCGATAATAGCGCCGTACTTTCCGCGAAGCGTGCGGTACACGCGGTCGTTGCCGTCAATGCGGATCATCGGGCGGTTGGTCGGCACCTCTACTACGTCAAGCGCGTAGATCTGGCGGAATTCCTCCTCCTCGGTGAGCGCCGTACCCGTCATGCCCGAAAGCTTGCGGTACATACGGAAATAGTTCTGGAAGGTGATGGTGGCAAGGGTCTTGGATTCCTTCTCCACCGTGATCCTTTCCTTCGCCTCAATGGCTTGGTGAAGACCGTTATTAAAGCGGCGACCGGGCATTAGTCGTCCCGTAAAGGCGTCAACGATGATCGCCTTGCCGTCTCTGACCACGTAGTCCACGTCGCGCTTCATAATACCGTGCGCGCGGATGGCTTGGTTAATATGGTGATAGAGCGTGTTGTTTTCGGGGTCGGAAAGATTTTCCACGTGGAAGAACGCCTCCGCCTTGGCAATACCGCTTTGGGTGATCACCGAGGTGTTCGCCTTCTCGTCCACGATGTAGTCCGCGTCAACGTCGTCCATATCCTCCTTGGAGTCGGTCTCCTTGATGACAAGCTTTTTGAGCGTGCGCACAAAGCGGTCGGCGTGAGAATAAAGCTCACTCGACTTCGCGCCCGTGCCCGAAATGATGAGCGGCGTTCTCGCCTCGTCAATAAGGATAGAGTCCACCTCGTCGACGATAGCGAAATTGTGGCCGCGCTGGACCATTCGGTTTTTATAAAGCACCATATTGTCGCGCAGGTAATCAAAGCCAAACTCGTTGTTGGTGCCGTAGGTGATGTCGGCGGCATATGCCTCTTTCTTTTCGTCCTGCGTTTGTCCGTGCACGACAAGACCCGTCGAAAGACCTAAGAAGCCGTAAACTCTGCCCATCTCCTCGCTGTCGCGGTGCGCTAAATAGTCGTTGACGGTAACGATATGAACACCCTTTCCCGAAAGCGCGTTCAGATACGCGGGCAGCGTTGCCACCAGCGTTTTACCCTCACCCGTTTTCATCTCGGCTATGCGGCCCTGATGAAGAAGGATACCGCCGAGCAGCTGTACGTAGAAGGGGCGCTTTCCAAGCACGCGGTCGTCCGCCTCGCGAACAACGGCAAAGGCATCGGTCAAAATGCCGTCCTCGGTCTCGCCGTTTCTGAGTCTTTCGCGCAAAATTTCGGTTTGCGCGGCAAGCTCCTCGTCGCTCATTGCGGCGTATTTTTCGGCAAGAGCCTCAATAGCGTCCGCCAAAGG
>JAZOSE010000128.1:0-2329 GCA_045656965.1 Eubacteriales bacterium | reverse complement strand
AAAATAACCGACGTAGGGGATTTTCTTGGCGTCGGGAAAGAGGGCTGAGCAAAGGTCAACGAAATAGTCGTCCGTCATCGAGGCGATATAGTCGGTGACAATATCCGCGGGATCTTCCTCGCGGTAGGGGATCGCGCGTGTGTAGTGCGCGCCCTCTACCACGGAAAGGTGATGGGTAAAGACAGGGGAGCTTTTCTTTTCTGCCTTTAAGTCGGAAAGAAGCCTTTTAAAAAGACGCTCGAAAAGCGGCGCGATATATTCCTTGGTTTTGCCCGAAACCTCTTTGGAGAGGTAGATCTTCTCATAGTTCTGTGCCTTGGCGATTTTGAGTGCGGCAAATGACGCCTCGTCAAGCGCGATATAGGGTCTGCCATAGCTGTTTTCAATGACGCTGACGGAAAGGTTGTTGATGATCTCTGCGTTGAAAACGCCGATCTCGCCGTCCTCAAAGAAGCCCTTGCCGAGGCTGGTGCGTGCCGCGTCCTGCCTGTCCTTGCCGATGTAGGCGATAAGGTCGGATATGCGCACCACACAGCCCTCCAGGGTCGAAGGGAGCAGGGTGTTGTTTTTTGCAATGCTTTCTTTACATTCCGCGTATTTTTCATCAAGCTGTGCAAAGGTTTTCATCGGAGCGGGAATGTAGGTGGGAAGCTCGCATTCGCCGTTGTGGGCGAGAATGCCGTTTAAGACCTCGAGGGTGGCGTTAACGGGGAAGATGCCCTCCAAGACGCGCACGCTTTGTACGTTGTGAAGAAAGACCTTGCCCGTATGCTCCGCAAGGACGGCACAAAGCGCGTGCTCGCCTGCGTGACCGAAGGGGGTGTGCCCGATGTCGTGACCGAGGGCGATGGCTTCGATCAGATCAAGGTTTAAGCCGAGCACCCGACCGATGTTTCGCGCGATGCGCGAAACAAGCTGAACGTGGAGCGCACGGCGGGAAATGTCGTCGTTTTTATAGAGTGAGAAAACCTGTGTTTTATCCGAATAGCGATTGTAGTAGGGGCAGTGAAGGATCTTCTCTGCGTCGCGCACGAAGGTGGGGCGAAGAAGAGTGCTTCTGTCGCGCAAGGGATCGCGTCTTTTTGCCTTACTGTCGGCAAACGCGAGATTGCCGTGCCGCCCGTTTGCCATATCGTCACGAATGCGTGAGGTGAGGGCGCGGGAAAGCGATTTGTATGCCATAGGTCTTCTCCTTTCTTCTTTTTTATTATATTGTAGCACAAAAGATGACATAATGCAACAAAAGCAGAGGAGAAAATGCTTGACAAACAGAAAAAAAGGTGCTATAATACCACCGTCAAGCAAAATACCGCAACTGAATAAGTCAGGGGTGTCCGACGACGGTCGGGCTGAGATGGAAGTTTCCGAACCCTTTAACCTGATACGGATCATGCCGGCGTAGGAAGACGAGATTATCGACCGCACGACTTTTTCCGTGCGGTCCTTTTGTTTGCGCGCCGAGGGGAAGGGTACCGCCCCGAAGCAAAAACAAAATTTTAGGAGGTATTTATGCAGTCAAAAAATCAGATTTTAGCCAACACCGCCGTCTTGACGGGTCTTGCTATTGCGCTGTCCTTCGTTATTCTCTACGAGATGCCGATGGGCGGTTCGGTCACGCTGGCGTGTATGCTCCCCATCATCTTCGTGTCGCTCCGCTACGGATGCGCATGGGGTCTCGGCTCGGGCTTCGTGATGGCGCTTTTTCAGGTGGCGCAGGCGGCGATGCACGGCAATGTTTTCCCTTATTGCGAAACCTTTGGGACGCTTGCCCTTTGTGTGCTTCTCGATTATCTTTTCCCCTTTACCGTTATCGGTCTTGCAGGGCTTTTCCGCAAGTATAAGGGAGAAAAAATCAAGGACGCAGGCGCGTACTTAGGCATTCTTTTCGTGTTCGTTCTGCGTTTTCTCTCGCACTTTACCGTCGGCGCGGTCATTTGGGGTCAGTGGGCGCCCGAGGGAATGGGAAAATATCTTTACTCCTTCCTCTATAACGGCGGCTTCCTTCTGCCCGAGCTTGTGATCACGGTCGTCTTTGCCGTGATTCTGCTTCGCTCGCCCGCGATCAAGAGATTTTTCCCCGAGGCTTGACAGACGGGAAAAAAGATGGTATAATCACTCTCGTAACGCCGCCGTGCAATCGCGCCGTATTATGCCGAAAGGTCGTACGGTGAGGAAAGTCCGTGCTTTTAGGGCAGGATAACGGATAACGTCCGCCGAGGGTAACCTTAGGAACAGTGCAACAGAAATAAACCGCCGCGCAAGCGGTAAGGATGGAAAGGCGAGGTAAGAGCTCACCATCCCCTTGGTAACAAGGGGAGTCATGTAAACT
>JAZOSE010000127.1:0-16241 GCA_045656965.1 Eubacteriales bacterium | reverse complement strand
TTATGAAGGGGGAGGGCGTTTTCCATATGATACTTTGTGCTCTCGCCGTGCTCGGCATTTACACGGTGCTTCTTCTCTGCCTTGAAAAAAACAAAAATAAAAACGCGCTTTTTGCCGATTTATAGATATAGAAAAGGGCTGAACGACCGTTCAGCCCTTTTCCTTTAGAAGTTGATATTGTTCCAGCCCCAATGATCCGTTTCCTCGTATTTGATATAGATCATATCGGGGGCGATAGAAAGCTCTTCGCCTAAGATCTCGCAAATGCGCGCCGTTAAGGCATCGTATGCCTCGGCAGGCGCTTTTCCGACAAGAGCGACGGTGAGAAAAGCCATATCGCTCTCGGCGTCGCCGTGGAACGCCATAGAGGCTTCGTCCTCAAAGGAGAGCATCAGCCACTTTTCCGTTTTGCCGGGAAGAAGCTCGATCGCCTTGCCAAAGGCTTCTTTTAGCTTTAACTTGTTTTCCTTCGTTAAGGTCTTGTTGGTTTTGGTGCTGATAAAAGGCATAGTTTTTCTCCTTTTTATAGTTCTATGCCTTTATTTTACCACGCTTTTGTCCTTGTGTCAAGCATCCGAGTCGCAGCAAGAAAAGTCGGTGCTTGCCGCTGCGCCCGCAATTCTTCCCACTGAGGTGTTGTCCTCGCGTCTGTCGCGAAGCTCGGGCACGGGGTTCGGCGCCACCTCAAAGCGATAGTCCTTGCCATAGCGTCGAATGTGTGCCTCTATCACGTTATGCGAGGGAACGATGGCGGTCATCGGGTTGATGACGGACTGATAACGGAAGAAATCGGCATCGTGCGGAAGCTCGTCGACCTTTTCGTAGTCCTCCTTGTCACCTGTGAACTGTACGGTGTTTTCAAGCACGTCGCGGACGTACTCCATGTTTTCGTGCAAGGATATGGGCGCGGGGAACTCGCCGTCGGGGATGACCTCGCACGCTTCCTTGCCCTCGTACTTTTTAAGAAGCTCTGCCGCCTTATGCAGATGTGCGATCTCCATATGGAGATTTTCCTCCCAAAGACATTTGATGTCGCGGTCGGTCTCGGTTTCGGCAGCGGAATAGTAGAGGTACGCCTCCACGTACTCGTGCCAAAGGAGCATTTCGAGCCACGTGGCATCCGACGGCATCAGCGATTCGTATTGCGTTACGTGCTCCTCTTCTACCAGCGCGATCTCTTGGTATAGACGGCGTGAAAGGTCGTTCGTCGCAAGGTTGGTGATATTCATATAATAGTTCATCGTCTGCTGCTCGGCGGCGGTAATGATCATCGTGGCGAGAATGCTTTCCTTGCTCGCGCCCGTGGTGACGGTGCGCTTGACGTTGTCGGTAGGGAAGCGGTGATGGGAGATGGTCGGTCTGCCGGGCATAATTTCGGTGTAGCGTCCCACAAGGCGCTCTGCCAAAAGCCCTTGCTCCATTTCGAGAAGGTCACTGTATCTATAAAGGTGGTCGAAGTCCTCGAGCAGTGCAAAGTCGAGCGCCTTTTTGACGTAGCAGTCCTTTTCTCTCTTGGCTAAATGTGCCGTAAGATCGACCGCCAGCTGCTCGTAGGCGATGGTGTGCTCTAAGGGGCTTTCGTTCGGCGGCTTGAGTAGAGATACCTTAAGCTGTTGTTGCTTTTCGATCGCGCGCGTGAGGGCGATCTCGCGGCGAAGGTCGCCATCGGTTACGTGGCGCGCCAGCTGATGAGAAAACCAGTTTGCCTCAAACTCGGTGCCGTTCATTAAAATGATACGGGTCTTGGTGTAGGGGTCAACGGAGTGCTTGTTGTAGGGCTTCGGATACATCTGCCGCCAGTTTTCAAAGGAGCGAGTAACGCTCATCGGCTTTTCTAAAAAAGGGTTCATAGGCATTCCTTTCTGTTTTTTTGTTATTAGTATTCTATGAGGGGAGGCGGAAATATGCGACGGATCTTCTTTTTTTCGGAAAAAGCCTTGCCGAGCGACCTTTTTTGTCGTATAATGAAATAAGAAAGGAGTTCCTTCGTATGATATACACACTAACACTGAATCCGTCGCTTGACTATATAATGGAGGCTCCCACGCTGAAAGCAGGAGAGACCAATCGCTCTTCGCACGAAAAAATGCGCTATGGCGGCAAGGGCATCAACGTTGCCGCCGTCCTTGCCTCGCTCGGCGCAAAGGCGCAGGCGATCGCCCTTCTCGGCGGAAAAACGGGAGAGCTTCTTCTTTCGCTTGCCGAAAGGGATGGTCTTTCGGTCGAATCCGTCGAGATCGCGGGTGACACGCGCATCAACCTCAAGATCCTTTCGGGAGAGGTCACCGAGCTAAACGCGAAAGGCCCCTCGGTCAGCAAGGAGGAGATGGCGCGCCTCTTCCGTTCTTTCGACAAAATAAAAGAGGGAGACACGCTCGTGCTTTCGGGCAGTATCGCTCCCTTGGTGCCCAAGGATATTTATGCACAAATCGCCCGCACGCTAAGCGAAAAGGGCGTTCGCGTCGTGCTGGACACCTCGGGCGAGGCGCTCCTTTCGGCGCTTTCTGCCAAGCCCTACCTCATCAAGCCGAACGAAAGCGAGATCAAGGAGACGCTTGGCGAGGTCGAAATTCTTAGTGGCGCGCGCACGCTTCAGAAAATGGGCGCGCGAAATATTCTCGTCTCGCTTGGCGCGGACGGAGCCATTCTCTTAACTGAGGACGGAAGCGTTCTTCGCCAAAAAGCGCCCTCGGGCGTGGCGAAAAACACCGTTGGCGCGGGCGATTCTATGCTCGCGGGCTTCCTTTACGCTGAAAGCATGGGCGCGCAGACGGCGCTTCGCTTTGCCGTTGCCGCAGGAAGTGCCACCGCCTTTAAGGGCGCGCTCGCGTCGGGCGAGGAGATCAGAGCGCTCGCGCAAAGAATGTAAAAGAAAAACGCGCACGTGCGCGTTTTGGGAATTGACAATCGCAAAGGAAAGTGCTATACTTTCCTTGTGAAAATATAAATGCTATATGCGGAGGAATATATGAGCATTAAAATCGGTATTTTCGGATACGGCAATCTTGGTCGCGGTGTGGAGTACGCCGTTCGCCAAAACAGCGATATGGAGCTTTCGGCGGTCTTTACCCGACGCGCCCCCGAAAGCGTTAAGACGGTAACGGGTGTGCCCGTGTATTCCGTAGACGATATTTCTAAAATGAAGGACGAAATTGACGTTTTGATCCTTTGCGGCGGAAGCGCGACCGATCTTCCCGAGCAGACCCCCGCTCTTGCCACGCTTTTTAACGTGGTTGACAGCTTTGACACGCACGCGAGGATCCCCGAGCATTTTGCAAACGTCGATGACGCGGCAAAGCGCGGCGGCCACGTGGCGCTCATCTCGGTGGGCTGGGACCCCGGTATGTTCTCGCTTCAGCGCCTTCTTGCCTCCGCGATCCTTCCCGACGGTAAGGACGACACCTTCTGGGGCAAAGGCATCAGCCAAGGACATTCCGATGCGATCCGTCGCATTGAGGGCGTAAAGAACGCTAAGCAGTATACCATACCCGTAGAGGAGGCGCTCGCCTCGGTGCGCCGCGGCGAAATGCCCACCCTTACGGCAAGAGAAAAGCATACCCGCCTTTGCTACGTGGTGGCCAAAGAGGGCGCGGATAGATCTCGCATTGAAAAGGAGATCAAGGAAATGCCCAACTATTTCGCCGATTACGACACCACCGTGTGCTTTATCAGCGAGGAGGAGCTTTTGCGCGACCACAGCGGCATTCCGCACGGCGGCTTCGTTTTCCGCGCGGGGCGCACGGGAGAGGACGGCAAAAACAGCCACATTATCGAGTATAGCTTGAAGCTCGACTCCAATCCCGAATTTACCGCTTCTGTCATCGTAGCCTACGCGCGCGCTGCCTATCGCTTGAACAACGAGGGGGCTGTGGGCTGCAAGACTGTTTTCGACGTTCCCCCCGCATATATCAGCCCAAGGAGTGCTGAGGAGCTTCGCAAAACCATGCTTTAACGAAAAGAAAGGAGAGAGGGCTGTGAAGGCATCGCTTATCGTCAACCATTTTGCCGACGGCGCGTATTTTAAGGATATATACGAGCTCATTCTTGAAAGCGCCCAAAGAGCAAGCGTCTCTCTTTCCTTACATACGTCGGGTGAGCTTTTAGGGGATATGGGGAGCGCACCCACACCCCCCGATTTCGCGCTTTTTTGGGACAAGGATATCCACCTTGCCCGTCGCCTTGAAAAAGGGGGCTGGCGGCTCTTTAACTCGGCACACACTGTTGAGGTGTGCGACAATAAAGCGCTCACCGCAGAGGCGCTTGCGAGCGCGTCCGTTCCCACACCGCGCACGGTTGTAGCCCCCCTGACCTTTTATAACATCGGCTACAATAAAACGGATTTTGTAAAGAATGCTTGTCAAATTCTCGGTTTTCCCGTTGTGATCAAGGAGCTGTACGGCTCTATGGGAGCGCAGGTGTATTTGGCGAATACTCTCGAAGAAGCCGTCGCCACAGTCAAAAGTCTCGGCACGCGCCCCTTTCTTTTCCAAGAAATGATCAAGGAAAGCTACGGGCGCGATATCCGCGTAAATATCGTGGGCGATAGGGTCCTTGCCTCTATGCTCCGTGAGGCGAAGAACGGCGATTTTCGCTCTAACATCGGTAACGGCGGCGTGGGCACGCCCGTCTCGCTTTCCAAAAAAGAGGAGCGCGTGGCGCTCGCGGCGGCAAGGGCTGTGGGGGCGGATTTCGCTGGCGTTGACCTTCTTTTCGGCAAGGACGGCGAGCCTCTTGTATGCGAGGTCAATTCCAACCCTCATTTTGTAGGAACTCTTCGCTACCTCGGTGTCAATCTTGCCGATGCCATTTTTGAGTACATCAAAAAAAGAATAAAATAAAAAACGGTGTCAATCGACACCGTTTTTTTTCGTAAAAGAGGGCGCGAGGATAGCCTCGCGCCCGAAAAAACTATTCTGCGTCAAACAAGGTGCCTTGTACGCCCGAGGGCGCGTAGGCAATGCCGAGGTGATCGTACGCAAGACGCGTCACGCATCTGCCGCGCGGTGTGCGGGAAAGGAAGCCGAGCTGCATTAGGTACGGCTCGTAAACGTCCTCGATCGTGATCGCCTCCTCGCCAATCGTGGCGGCGAGCGTTTCAAGACCCACAGGGCCGCCGCTGTAAAAGCGAATGATCGCCGAGAGCATCTTTCTGTCGGTATTGTCAAGACCGAGCGCGTCAATTTCAAGCTTCGAAAGACCGTACGAGGCGATTTCCTTGGTGATCTTGCCGTCACCCTTCACAAGCGCGAAGTCGCGCACGCGCTTTAATAGACGGTTGGCAATACGCGGTGTGCCGCGCGAGCGCGTGGCGATCTCAAGGGCACCCTCGGGGTCGATCTCGATCGAAAGAATGTCGGCACTGCGGCGAATGATGCTCGCAAGCTCCAGAGGGGTGTAAAGCTCCAGCTTCAAATGCACGCCGAAGCGGTCGCGAAGCGGCGTTGTTAGCTGTCCTGCACGCGTGGTCGCGCCGATCAGGGTAAAGTGTGGGATCGGCAAGCGAATACTTCTTGCCGAAGGGCCCTTGCCGATGATAATATCCAGCGCGTAGTCCTCCATCGCGGGATAAAGGATCTCCTCGATAGAGCGGGAAAGGCGGTGGATCTCGTCGATAAAGAGCACGTCACCCTCGGCAAGATTCGTCAAAATTGCCGCGAGATCTCCGGGCTTTTCAATGGCAGGACCCGACGTGGTGCGGAGATTGACGCCAAGCTCGTTGGCAATAATGCCCGCAAGGGTGGTCTTACCGAGGCCGGGAGGACCCCATAAAAGCACGTGGTCAAGCGCCTCGCCGCGCTTTTTTGCCGCCTCAATATAGACGGAAAGGTTTTCCTTTGCCTTTTCTTGACCCGTATAGTCGTCAAGCGTTTTGGGGCGAAGTGAGTTTTCCACCTCATAGTCAGAGGGCAGACTTTCCGTACCGACGATGCGGCTTTCAAAGTCAAATTCTTCTTCGTTGGTCATATCCGTCCCCTTCCTTATTCACTAAAGCGACGAAGCGCCGCCGTGATAATGCCTTCAAGAGAAAGCGATGCCGTGTCGATCGTGCGAAGCACCTCGGTGACCTCGGAGCGACTGTAACCAAGCACCGCGAGTGCGTCTGCCGCCTCGGAAAGCTTGCCGCTTGCCGCCTTGGGCGCGGATGCCGCCGCCACGGGAATGCCGCCTTGGGATTCGGCGGGAATGCTTCCTTTGGCGATCTTGTCCTTTAATTCAAGAATAATACGCGCTGCCGTTTTGGTGCCAATGCCGGGCGCGCGGGAGAGCGCCTTCGCGTCATCGGTAGAGACCGCATAGGCAAAACGGTCGGGAGAAAGCTGGGAGAGAATAGACGTTGCCGCCTTGGGACCTACGCCCGAAACGCTGATCAGAAGTCGGAATGCGGAAAGCTCCTCCTTGGAGGAAAATCCGTATAGCTCCACCCCGTCCTCACGCACGGCAAGATGCGTAAAAAGGCGCACCTCCTCGTTCATTTTTCCGCCGATGCGCTCGGCGGTGTAAAGGCTCGTGGTCAGCTGATAGCCAACGCCACCGCATTCAACCACGGCAAAGCCGCTTTCGCAGACGACCAAGGTTCCTCTTACGTGATAAAACATAGCTTTCTCATCTTTCGCTTCAAAATATTATACAATTCCATTATACCTTGCCGCACCCCCTCTGTCAAGTCAAAATCGAAAAGAAGAGATAAAAAAGCGTTTCTCTCGGCGATTGACAAAAAGAAATGTATATGATATAATGATAAAGATAGTGAAAAGGAAAGGGGTAGCGTATGGAGAATAACGTCCGGAAAGATGAAAACGGCGCTATAAGCGAAAAGAAAAGAAAGCTCCTTTGGATGCCGCTGGATAATGCCGCCAAGATCTACCCCGCCGCAAGAAGCCGTAGCTGGAGCAACGTCTTCCGCCTGTCCGCCACGATGCGCGATGAGGTGGATACGCCTTGCCTTGAAAGCGCCCTCGCCGTGACCGTGCGCCGCTTTCCTTCCATCGCCGCAAAGCTTTGCACGGGTCTTTTCTGGTATTACCTTGAGGAAGTGGAAAAACCTCCCGTCTTAATGGAGGAGGCGTCCTCACCCACCGTGCGTATGCGCACGCGTGATATGAAAAAATGCGCTTTGCGCGTTTTGGTGTACGGAAAGCGCATCGCGGTTGAATTTTTCCACTGTATTGCCGACGGCAACAGCGGTCTTACCTTCTTTAAATCGCTTTTGGCGGAATATATCGAGCAGAAATACCGTATATCCGTTCCCGCAACGCACGGTGTGCTTGACAGAAGGGAAGCGCCGAAAAAAAGCGAGCTTGAGGACTGCTTTTTAAAATATAAGGGTCGCGTTCCCGCCTCCCGTGCGCAAAGGACCGCTTACCATTTGCACGGCACGCGCGAGGAGGATGGATTTGTACATCTCGTTTCCTTCACCGCAAGCGTTGCCGAGGTCAAGGCGCTCGCGAAAACGTACGGTGTCAGCATCAACACGCTTCTCGTCGCCGCGCTCACCCAGGCTTGCCTTGAAATTCAAGCAGAGGAGATCAAAAGCTTAAAGCGCCGTCGCCCTGTTAAAGTTCTTGTTCCCGTCGACCTTCGCCGTATCTTCGGCGCCCACGACACCTTGCGCAACTTCGTTTTGTACGTTACCCCCGAAATCGAGGCGAAGCACGGCAAATATGAATTTTCGGAGCTATGTCAGCTCGTGCACCATCAAATGGCGATTCGCGCCACCAAAAAGGAGCTTGCCGCCGCCGTTGCCACCAACGTCAACAGCGAAGAGAGCCTCTTTATTAAGCTGACCCCCCTCTTCTTGAAGAACTTTATTATGAAAATGGTCTTTAAGGCGGTGGGCGAAAGAAAAAGCTGTTTGACCTTTTCTAATTTGGGCTCGGTAGCCTTGCCCGAAGAGATGAGGGAATATATCGAGCGCTTTGATTTCGTTTTGAGCGTTCCCGCCGCGTTTCCCTCCAACGCCAGCGCTATCTCGTTTGGCGACACGCTCTCCGTCAGCTTTGTGCGCGATATTAAGGAAAGCACACTGGAAGCCCATTTTCACGCCGTCCTGCGTCGCCTCGGTTTAAAAATGAAGGTGGAAAGCAACGCGGACGTTGTCAAATAATCCTCCCGAAAGGAAAAATCTATGTACTGTGTAAAATGCGGCGTTGAGCTTGCCGACAGCGAGAAGGTTTGCCCGCTTTGCTCAACCGTCGTTTATCATCCCGATCTTGAGCGGGAGGAGGCACCCTCGCCATACCCCCCGCACCGTGTCTCAAAGCGTATGCGCCGCCGCGCCACCCTCTTCGTTTTGGCGCTCGTTTCCATCGCCCTCGCCGCACAGCTTCTTTTGCTCGATTTTGCGACGTCAAAGGGGCTTGATTGGGCGATATACGCCGACGGAGGCATCGCTCTTATGTATTTGATGGTATGCCTGCCTATGTGGTTTCGCCGTCCCAATCCCGCCATCTTCGTGCCGACGGGCTTTCTCGCCGCGGCGCTCTACGTTTTTCTTTGCTGTGCCTTGACGGGCGGTACGTGGTACTTTAATTTTGCGCTCCCCCTGATCGTCGGCATCGCCGTGATCGTCACCGCGGTGTCCACTCTTTGCCGCTATATTCGCGGAGGAAGATATTATATCGCGGGCGGTACCGTGATCGCCTCCGGTGTGTACCTTCTCGGCGTGGAAATTCTTATCGCCTCCCGCTTTGCCGTGACCTTCCTTGGCTGGTCGATCTATTCTCTCGTTTCCTTCCTCGTTGTGGGAATGGGACTGATCGTTATCGGCATCGTTCCCGCGTTCAGACACGCTTTTGACAAGAAATTCTTTATTTAATGCAAATAAATATTTACAAATAAACCTTTTGCTTTTGCAAGAAAGGACTTTTTATGAAACGCAAGGAATACATTTCGTGGGATGAATATTTTATGGGAGTAGCGCTTCTTGCCGCACAGCGCAGCAAGGACCCAAACACGCAGGTTGGTGCTTGTATCGTAAACGGAGAGGACCGTATTCTTTCGACAGGCTACAACGGCTTTCCCTATGGCTGTGGAGACGACGACTTCCCTTGGGATAGGGAAGGAGACGAAACCAAATACCCCTACGTTGTGCATGCTGAGCTGAACGCTATTTTGAATGCGGGCGGAAAAAGCCTTGCGGGAGCGCGTATTTACGTTGCGCTTTTTCCCTGCTGTGAGTGCGCCAAGGCGATCATTCAGTCGGGCATCAAGGAGGTTATCTATCTTTCCGATAAATATGCCGACACGCCCTCTACTCGTGCCTCCAAGAGAATGCTTGCCTCCGCCGGCGTAACGCTCTCCCGTTTCGTTCCCACGCGCGACGAGCTTTGCCTTTCCTTCAAAATTGAAGGGTAACGTATTGACAAATTTAAATTCTTTGTTTATAATGTAATTTGATGACTAAATTTCCCGAAATTTGTAAGGAGATAACCTATGGAAAAGCAGATTAAGAACACCGTAATCGACGAAAATGGCGTTGAGATCACCCGCGCAAAGACAAAGTTCGACGCGTATACGGGCGACGAGCCGTATCTTTTCGTCAGCTACTCGCACAGAGACGAAAATACCGTATATGCCATTCTTGATAAGCTCTATGACCAGAAGTACCGTATCTGGTACGACGAGTCCTGCGAAACGGGCAACGACTTCCGCGACGAGCTCCGTCAGCGTATCGTAAACGCCGCCGCGGTGATCCTTTTCGTTTCCGCCTCCTCGATGGCTTCTCCCTTCTGCGGTATGGAGATCATCGTAGCGAGAGAGAACGGTAAGCGTCTTTATCCCGTATTCCTTGACGACGCGACCATTCCTCCCGCCTTTGAGATCCTTCTGAACAACACGCACCACGGTAGCGCGGACGATATCAACAAGCTGATCAGAAATTTGAAGAGAGACTTGCCCGAGGAAGCTATGGACAGACTGACGATCGACGAGGACGGCCGCCTCATCAAATGCGAGGACAACGGAAAGACCATCGTTGTTGACGACGGTGTTACCGTTATTTGCGACGGTGCCTTTAAGGAGCGCCGCACGCTTGTGGACGTCACTCTTCCCGCATCTCTCGTTGAGATCGAGCTGGAAGCGTTCCGTGGCTGCGGTCATATCAAGGAAATGTACATACCCGCAAAGACCGTTCGCATCGGCGAAAGTGCCTTCCGCGACTGCGTCAGCATGACAAAGCTCGTTGTAACCAACAACTGCATCAAGATCGGCGAGCGTGCCTTTGAAAACTGCGCAACCCTCACCGACGTTGCGCTTCCCGACGGTCTTACCGAGATCTATGGCGGCGTCTTTAACAGCTGTAAGAGCTTAAAGGAGATCACGCTCCCCTCTCACCTGACCGTTCTTGGCGAGAGCGCGTTCTCCGATTGCGTAGGTCTTGAGAAGATCGACGTTCCCGAAAGCGTGACCAAGATCGACGACCTTGTATTCAACGGCTGTACGGGACTTACTAAGATCGAGCTTCACGAGGGCCTTAAAAAGATTGGTAAGGCGGCATTCAAAAACTGCAAGAAGCTTACCAACGTTACCATTCCCACCACCGTTTCCAGCATCAGCGAGGCACCCTTCCGCGGCTGTGCCGAGCTGAAATCCATTCGTGTTGAGCCCAAAAACAAATACTTCAAGTCCGAGCCCGCTAAGCGTGACGGCAAGGATAAGAACCACGTTCTCTTCAACAAGTCCAAGTCCAAGCTGATTGCATACCCCGCTTCTTGCCAGGACGTAAACTACGACATTCCCGATTCCGTTACCGTGATCAGCGATTGGGCATTTAGCGAGTGCAGCAAGCTCACCCGTATCACCATTCCCGACAGTGTAGCCGAAGTCGGTGAGGGCGCATTCTGCAACTGCACGAAGCTCGACGTGGTTGAGATTCCCGATAGCGTTACCAAGATTGACGACTGCGCATTCCGCGGTTGCCAGAGCCTTGAGCGCGTGCTCATTCCCGATTCTGTTACCGAGCTTGGCTGGGGCGTGTTCGACGGCTGTGAAAAGACCGTCACCGTATACTGCGACGAAGGCTCCGCCGCGAGGGAGTATTGCACTCGCTGCGGCATTAAGCAGGCAAGCTCTTCTGAATTCGAAAACGATTGATTTTCGGCATATTTTCTAAGCTCACCAAAATTCAAAGAAACAAAAAGAAACAGTCTCTCGGGTAAGTCTTTTAATATTTATTTTTGTTTTCCGTAAGCTCCAAAATATAATCGGTAGATACGTTATAAAACTTCGAAAGCTTTATAAGAGCATCGATAGGGAGTTGACGTTTTCCGCTTTCATACTGGGAATAGGTGTTTTGCTTGATACAAAGATGTTTTGCAACGTCTGCTTGGGTCAGATCTGCATCTTCTCTAAGATCTCGTAAGCGCATCTTTCTTCTCCGTGAGTATATTTCAAAAATAGTATAACAAATCGCAATGCGAGATATTGACAAATATCTCATATTGTGATATTATAGTAAAAGAAAAACATCTCATTTTGAGATATTCCTGTGTATATGGAGAGGATAAGGCGAATGAAAATAAAAACGGTAATCGTGGTTTTGCTTTTGGTTATGCTTTGCGCGTTATTATACGTTTCGAACCGAAGCGAAGGGATCCTAGAGGGCACAAGCGGTGGAAGCGGAAACGTTGCGGGAAACTCTGACGGTGCTACAGCTGGCGAGTTAAAGGACAATTTATTGGAAAGCGTATTTGTTCGTTTTTCGTCAACCGCCGACGGTTCGGGCATGACGGAAACGTGGTTAAGCGGGCAAAGGTACGTTGGAGTTTCAGTGGCTGCAAAGGCACCTATAAGTCCTTCCTCGTATACTTGGGTGGAAATGGGTGAAGCAGGCACGCTTAGCTTGGAAAGTATAAATATTCTGATAGAGAAAATCCATCTTGATGCAAGTGAATTTCAAATCGGAAGCTGGTCTGTGCACGATGGGGATAAACCGAATTTAAACAACAAAAAGCGCGTATGTACCGTAAGCAAGCACAGATACCCATTTGAAGTATACGTTAAGGTAAGCCGGGAGTATCAGGCATTTGCCTGCCTTATGTATGACGACGGCACGCTTGGAGAAATCCCCCTTTCGCAAGAGCTTATCATTCCTGCGAATACAACCTTCGTGTTGACCGTGCAGGATTACTGGGGCATATATGAGGTGGACGATGTAGGAAAATATGCGGAGCAGATATCATTGACCGGAAACCCATATGCGTTGATCGTAGAAAAAATAGCCGAAAGCACAAATAGCGAGGAATGCACGCCGTTAAAAGTCAAGGGCATCAATCATTCTGGCTGGTGGGAGGCACCGGAAAACACCTTGTCGGCTTATAAGCAATCCGCAAAAAAAGGCTTTGATTTCGTTGAGTGCGATATACGCTTTACCGCGGATAACGTCCCCGTTCTTCTTCACGATGCCACTATAAACAGAACCGCGAGAAATAGCGACGGTACGGATATCTCAACGCCCATAAATATAACCGATATTACACTCGAGACAGCAAAAAGCTATGATTTCGGTATTTGGAAAGGCGCGCAATACGCAGCCACATCCATTCCTACGCTGGAGGAATTTTTGATTCTTTGCAGAAACCTTGGACTCTATCCTTATTTAGACGTAAAGGATCTTTCGATCACAGAAGAACAAGCGAATGCTTTAAATAAGGTCTTGACCGAAACAGGCTACCGTGAAAATGCCACCATCCTTCTTTATAGTGCAAGCGTTTTCGATAAGCTTCAAGCCCTTCTTCCCGCAGCAAGATACGGTTATGTTGTGTCAAGCGAGCCGAACGACAACGCCAAACGGTATTTGCTGGATATGCATAAGCGCGCTAACGCCTTTTTGAACTGTAAGGAAGCGCTTGTAAATGATTGGCTTCCATATTGCAAGGAGTGGGGCATTGCGCTTGAGGCTTGGACGGTTGACAGCGAAGCAAAAATCATTGCTCTGGATCCTTATGTGACGGGGGTAACCTCAAACAAATGGAATGCGCAAGCATTGCTTAAGGAATATTATATACAGTAACGGCAAAAAAGACCGCCTCCTCGGAGACGGTCTTTTTTTATATGCTTTTATCTTTTTCTTCTCGTTGCAACGATGCTGTCCTTGCGCTTGTCCTCTACGGAGAGGTCGTCAAAGCAAACGAGGTTGTGGTGCATCTTGCCGAGGTTGTTGCGAGACTCTCTTTCCTTGCTTCCGCTGTAGACCCAGCCCTCCGAACGCATATAAGCGATCCAGCGGCGGTGCTCTAAAAGCTCGATAAAGTCGCGCTCCTCCTTCGTCAGCTCCGTCTTTCCCGCGCCGTAAATGCCGAGCTTCACGCGCGTTGCTTCGTGAATGGCGGACGCCATTGAGGAATTGTAATTATACTCGTGCGACCAGAAGGAGTGCATCGGGCTTCCGTAGCGCTGGTGGATCTCAATGGCCGCCTCCTCAAGCTCGGAGCCGAGCACAACGTCGGCAGAGTAGAGCGTGTCGCGGTCGCCGACAAAGGCGATGTCGTAGCAGTTTCCAAAGGCGTTGCACGCGCCCCAAAGTGCCTTTTTGTTCTTGGAGTCGTATACGACGGCTTGGATAATAGGTCTTTGACCGAGCTGCTCAAAAAGCGTGCGCAGCGTTACCGCCGCCTTGACGTTCAGCTCGTCAGTACCCAGAGAAACGAATACGTAGCTGATCGGCCCTAATTCCTTGACCTTGTCTCTAAAATCGGTGGTGTCGATATCCACGTCGCCGTGGATGTTGATGGTATACTGTGCCTCGCCCTCAACGAGCGTTCCGTTATATCTTTCGTCCATCAGCTCGGGGCAGATGGCGGTGAACTTTTCCTTCGCCTTTTTGTCGCGGTCAAACGCATTGATGCGCACGCGGTACGTAACGTCGGTGTTCACCATCTGGCAGAACCACGAAAGCGCGCGGATCATCTCGCCACCCTGTCCGCCTGTGCCAAGCACCAAGGCGGAAATGAGCTTTTCTCCCTCGCCCATATCGATAGCGTTGTGGAAAAGCTCGGTACCCTCGTCGTAAAGCGTACGGTAAACGAGAGAGCGCATATCGTTCACGCGTTTAATTAAGATCTTCGGCTTGGGGAACTTGGTCTTGATCTTTTTCTCGTCAAGCGGCTCCTTTGCGCTTGCTTTTATCGCGTCTCTTTCTTTCTTGACCCTTTCGATCTCCTTTACGATCTCGCTTTGCAGGTTACTGATGACCAGCTCGCCCTCTGTGGAGGTGGAGAAAATATAGAAGCGGGTGTTTCTGCGGTAGCGGTACACCTCGTTATGCACGATAGATAGCGCTTGCGAGATGTTTTCCGAATCGTCCTCGGCAATTGCGAAGAAGCAGATCTCGCTGCTCTTTGCGTGAAAGCGGAGGTTTAAGGAGAGCATATCGTTTTTAAGGCATATGGCGTCGATCTCCTTGCTTTCCTCAATGAGATCAAAGCTTTCCTCCTCGTCCTTTTCGTAAACGTCGGAGAAAATGATGAGCGCCTTGCTTTTTTTCGCCTTGATGCTCTTGGCAAGGGCAAGCGATTTTTCGCTCAGCTCCGAAAAAACGTAGATAGGTGCCTTCGGGTGCATTAAGATCTTTCTGTACGCCTCGAAGTTTTTAAAGAAGGAGAGAACAAAGCTGAAGGTTAAAATCGGGGCAACGATAAAGAGGAAGGCGCCCGTCGAGGTGAACAGCACCTGACTCCAGCCGAAGGGAATATGCGTCGCGGCATCCTGAATAATATCAAAATCGCTGTCGATAACGAAAAGACGAATGGAGTGGTGCGCCGCAATCAAAACGGTCTTTAAAACGTGAGAGATCGCGTTGATCCCCAAGTCAACCTTTTCCCAGTAGATCGGAATAAAGGTGAAAAACGAGCCGAGAAACGAGCCGAAGAACATAATTTTCGTTGGCGTGAAGAAGCGCCCCGTGCGGTAACGCTTGCGCGAAACATAGAACGCAAATATGCCCGCTCCCACGAATACGATCAGGGAGAGAAATGAAAAAAGAACGTATGTCATATCTTCCTCCGTTCTCGGCGGTGCGCCGCCGAGCGTCATTAAAGTTATTTTACACCCAAAAGCCGTATTTGTCAAGGAAAAGCGGCAAAAAGGTAAAAATAAGAACTTGACAAAGGCATAGAAAAAAGGTATAATGAAGGTGTTAAAAAACGAAAGGAAGTATAATGCTATGGTAACGAAGGATTCTCTTATCGGCGACGTTTTGGATCAGTATCCCGAAACGGCTGAGTTTTTCTTTGAGATCGGTATGCACTGCCTTGGCTGCCCCTCCGCTCGCGGAGAGTCTATCGAGGTCGCTTGCATGGTACACGGCACCGACGTTGACGCGCTTTTGGCGAAGATCAACGCCGCTATTGCGAAGTAAACCGATGAAAACGAAAACGCCCGACAGCCGTTTGCGCGCCGCGGCGGGATTTGTCAGGCAGGGGGCGGTTTTTGCCGATATCGGCACGGACCACGCTTACCTGCCTGTCTTTCTGCTTAAAGAGGGCATCATCTCGCACGCCTACGCCGCCGATATCAACGAGGGCCCCTTGAAAAGCGCTCGCGTGCATATTGCAGAAAACGGCCTTTCTAACCGAGTTACGCTCGTTTTGACCGACGGTCTTATAGGACTTGAGGAGTGCGGCATCACCGACATCGCCATATGCGGTATGGGAGGCGAGCTGATCGCCGATATTATTTCCCGCGCGCCTTTTACAAAAGACAAAAGCATCCGTCTCGTTTTGCAGCCCATGACCCGCGCGGCACATTTGCGCTATTTTCTTGCGCGCGAGGGCTTTTCTGTAATTGACGAGTGCGTGACAAGCGCCGCAGGCAAGAGCTACTTTTGCATTGTCGCGGAATATACGGGGGAGCCGTATGCGCTTTCCCGCATCGAAGCCGAGCTTGGACGGGTCAACCTTTTGCGAGGGGATACGAGCGAGGACTTTGTCGCCATTTGTGAAAAAAGCTACCGCGCCGTCAAAAAGCGTGTGGACGGGCTTTCAAAATCAGGTGAGAGCGACGAAGGGGATACCGAATATCTAAAAGCGATTTCGTCGCTTTTAAAGAAGGGAGAGGCTCTATGACAAGAAACGATTTTTACCGTGCGCTTGACGCACGCATTCCCCTCGCCCTCCGCGAGGATTGGGATAACGACGGGGCGATGCTGATGCCCAACGCCGAAAAGCAGGTCAAGCGTATCCTTTGCACGCTTGATGTGACCGACGAGGTGATCGACTTTGCCGAGAAAATCGGCGCGGACCTCA
>JAZOSE010000126.1:0-10712 GCA_045656965.1 Eubacteriales bacterium | reverse complement strand
GTGAGAAGTATATCGTACTCAAAGACCGTCTCCTCAAAGTTCTCGGGGTCGGCCTTGAAGTGAACGAAAAGACCGTGGCGCGCGGTTTCTCCCTCCATCTTGAAGGGACGGGCAACCTTGCCCTTTTGGAAGCGCTCGGTATATCTATGTCCGTCGCGGCAGTTTTCTACCTCAACCCACTCGGAAAGCGCGTTGACGACAGAGGCGCCAACGCCGTGAAGACCGCCCGCGATCTTATATCCGCCGCCGCCGAACTTACCGCCCGCGTGCAGAACGGTATAAACGACCTCCAAGGTGGGAATTCCTAATTTTTCATTCATACCAGAGGGAATACCGCGTCCGTCATCCTGTACTGAGATGCTGTTATCCTCGTGAATAGTCACGGTGATCAGATCGCAATATCCCGCAAGAGCCTCGTCGATGGAGTTGTCTACGATCTCGTAAACGAGGTGATGAAGACCGCGAATAGAGGTGGTACCGATGTACATACCCGGTCTTTTTCTGACCGCTTCAAGACCCTCCAATACCTGTATTTGCGAGTCGTCGTACGCGTTTTGCTTGATTTCTTCCATTTGTCTCTACCTTTCAAAAGACTTTTTTATAGATCCTCGTCACCGCCGTCTGTCTGTGCGGTGAGCGCTTGCTCGTTATCTATGCGCCCGAATAAAACGCCGGAGGAAAACTTACAAAGAATGATCTCGCTTTCCTTTTTTTTCGTTTTATCCTTCTTTTTTAAAATTTCCTTATCGGCTAAAATAAAGGATTTCGGAATATCTCCGTCCGTGTCGCGCACGCACCCTTCCTTTTGCATTCTCGATAAAAGATTTCTTGTGGCGACGCATACCGTTGCCGTATCCATATCGAAAATGCCGATGACGCGCCGCGAGCGAATGTTTTTGCCGTTACCGGTGCTTATATACATTTAAAAACTCCGTTTTATTAAGTGGCGAGTGATGCGCCGAGCGCATCACAGTGGCGAAAAAGAAATGCAAGCATTTCTTTAGTGGTTAGTGGTTAGAAGAAAGTTCTATTACAATAATCCTATTTACCAGTGTCTAATGACTATCAACTAAAACGCTTTGCGTTTTTTTCGCCACTGTAGAAAGCGCCGTTTTCTACTTTTATAAAATTCACGCCGTCGGCGAATTCTCCGAGAATGCTTTTTTCACAGCCTGTGACGATAAACTGCGCCTCGCCTCTTCCCGAAAGAAGAAATTTTCTTCTTCCCTCGTCAAGCTCGCTGAGAACGTCGTCAAAAAGATAAACAGGCTCTTCTGCGCTGATTTGCCTGATAATATCCCCCTCTGCCATTTTCATAGCGAGAACGATACTTCTTTGCTGACCTTGACTTGCGAAATCTCTCGCACTTTTTCCGTTTAAAAGCATCAATATATCGTCGCGGTGGACACCCGATTGAGAGGTACCGAGAGCGATCTCCTTTTCCGTTTGAGAGGAAAAAACACGAAGATAAGCAAAAGCGGCGCTTTTTTTATCCTCTATTCCCTCAAAATCGGAAATATCGCTTTGATAAATAAGAGAAAGCGTTTCCTTTTCGCCCGTAATCTCCTTTATAAAGCTCGAAGCGGCAATATTTAAGCGTTCAATATATTCTTTTCTATATAAATAGATCTCTGCGGCGGCATCGGCAATCTTTTCGTTCCAAACCGAAAGCTCGTCTGTTCCCCTTGTGCTTTTTTGAATATCCTTTAAAAGTGCGTTTCTTTGCTCTAAGATGCGTGCGTAGCGCGCGTACAGCGAAAGATAGACAGGATACGCGCCCGCCGCGGCAATATTCAAAAAGCTTCGTCTTTCACTCGGTGAGCCCTTGACCATTTGAAGGTGGTCGGGAGAAAAAAGCACCGCGCGAAAGCTGCCAAGAAGCTCGGATTGAGAATTTAAAAGTATACCGTTTCTTTTTCTTACTCTTTCTGCCTTTTCCTTTTTTCCGTAGCCGTAAAAAAGAGTTTCTTCTCTGTCTCTTTTCGTAAAGGAAAGAGAAAGCGAGAAGGCGTCCTCCCCATAAGAAAGAAGCTCGTTATCGTTAGCTCCGCGAAAGCTTTTGCCTCTGGAAAAAAGATATATCGCTTCCAGAGCGTTTGTCTTTCCCTGCGCATTTTCCCCAAGAAGAAAGTTCATTCCCTCCTTAAAGGGGATTTTCGCATAGGGGATATTTCTGTAATTAAATAAGGTTAATTCTTTTACCGTCATTGCTCGTTCATACGAAGGGGAAGAACGAGATAGAAGAAGTCCTTATCCTCGCTCTTTTCAAGAGGCTCCACGGTGATGGAATGGTTGGCGCTCTTCATCGTGATAACCACATTTTCGCTATCCGCCGCGGCAATGCTGTTGATAAGATAACGGCAGTTAAAGCCGATCTCTATATCCTCGCCCTCGTGCTCGATCTCCATTTCGTCGGTAATTTTGCCCGTAACCGAGGAAGAGGAAAGAAGAAGGGTGTTTTCTTTTACAGTGAGCTTAACGAAGCTTCTTCCGCTGCCTGCGTGCTTTTCTCCCGCAATCAGCATTGCTCTTTCAAGACCGGCTAAAAGGCGAAGGCGGTCAACGTTCACAAACACCGTTTGCTCCTTCGGAATAATTCTTTCGTAATCAATATAGTTGCCGTCGATCAAGCGGGTAAAGAAGATCACGCCGTCGATATGGAAGATCGCATGCTTAACACCCATATAGACCATAACGGGGTTGTCGTTGTCACCAAGCATTCTGACAAGCTCTCCGAGCGCGTGGCCGGGAATGATCATTTTCATGGGCTTCACGAATGCGTCTTTTCCGTCAAGCGAGGTCATTTCGCACTTGGTGGAGCATTTGGAGAGCGTATAGCTATCGCAGGAGACGACCTCAAGAGAGTCGCGATTAAAGGTAAAGAAGGCACCGCAAAGCGCGGGACGGATATCTTGAAGAGAAACCGAGTGAATGGTCTTGGTGATCATTCTTTTGAGCGTTCCCGAGGGCATCGTAAAGCCAAGGTCTCCCGAAAGGTCGGGGAGCATCGGGAAGCCGTCGCACTTCATAGCGAAAAGCGAGAAGGCACTCTTGCCGCTTTCTACCTTCACGGCGAGCTTTTCGTCCACCGAAATGGTAATATCGCTATGGTCGGGCATAACCTTTAAGATCTGTAAAAGACGGGCGGCACCGATGATATATCTGCCCTCTTCCTCAATTTTAACGTTCTCAATATAGCTGCGCACGCCCTTTTGAAGATCGTACGTGGTCATACGGAGAATGCCGCCGGGCATGGTTTCCAGCATAACGCCCTCGGTCTCCGCAATGGTGCTTTTACTTGAAACGGCAACCATGGAAGGATAAAGCTTTTCTAAAAAGTCCTCTTTTAAAAACGTGATGATCATATCGGTTTCCCTTCTTTTAGTGATTAGTGGTGAAAGCTATAAATTTTTTACTAATGGGGATAAGCGCCGAAGGCGCCGAAAAGGAACTATAATAATAGGTAGTAGTAGAAGTAGTAGAAGTAGGCGCTGTTGAAACTGTGGAAAAGCCCGAAAGAAATTCAAAACACTCGCTTTTTTGCTTTTTGCCGTGTGAAAACACGGTAGAAAAAGATGTGGAAAAGATGTTTAAAAGTTTTCCACAGAGTTTTCCACAAGAATTGTTGAAAACTTCGGTTGAAAGCTTTGTTGTGGAAAACCCGCTCTTTTCCACAAAAATCTGTGGAAAAAAGGAAAAATGCCTTATTCGTCCTCTTCCTTGATCTTTTTGGTCAGCTCGCCGATAAGGGAATGCACGTAAGGCTCTCTTTTTTTATCTTCCTCTACCTTCCTTAAAGAGCTGATGGTGGTGGAGTGGTCGCGCGAGAAGATCTTACCGATCTCGGTCAAGGAAAGCTCGGTGTTGTGGCGCATTAAATACACCGCCATATGACGAGCCGCGGCAATATTGGCGTTTCTTCTTGTGCTGGTAAGATCGTCCACAGTAACGCCGTAATTCTTCGCAACGACGTTTAAAATACGGTCGACGGTGACGGGAGAGGGCTCAATACCGCTCACAATATCCACGATGGCACGGCGGCACATTTCAAGAGAGATCGGCGTTGCCGTAAGAGAGGAGATGGCGGAGATCTTTTTGATAGCGCCCTCGATCTGTCTGATATTTTTATGAAGGGAGTTGGAAAGAAACTCTACCGCATCCTCGGGAATGGTGATATTTAACTGCTCAGCCTTCTGATTGATGATCGCGCGGCGAAGCTCCTCACTCGGCGGCTGAATGTCGGCAAGCACGCCCCACTCAAAGCGCGTTAAGAGTCTTTCCTCTAAGGGTCTTATTTCCTTCGGCGGACGGTCGGAGGTCATAATGATCTGCTTTCCGCTCTCGTAAAGCGCCGAGAAGGTATGGAAGAACTCCTCTTGCACCGCAACCTTGCCCGCAATAAACTGAATATCGTCAATGAGAAGAAGGTCGGTGTAGCGGTAACGGTCGCGGAATTGGTTCATGCTTCCCTTTTGAAGCGAGTTGACCATTTCGTTGATGAATTCCTCACCCTTTTTATAAACGATGCGAACGCTTGGACGCTGCTTCTTGATCTCGTTGGTGATAGCGAAAAGAAGATGCGTTTTACCGATGCCGCTCGGACCGTATAAGAAAAGGGGATTGTAGCCCATATAATCGCTTCTTGACGGGTCGGTGTTGGCAATCGCCCAGCACGCCGCATAAGCAAACTTGTTGGACTCTCCGACGATAAAGTTAAAGAAGGTATATTCCTCAACGATGGCGGGCGACTCCATTTGCGTGATCATCTCTTTTTCAAGACGCTCCTTCTCCGCTTCCCGCGCCCGTTCCTCCTCCTCTTCCTTCTCGCGAATGGTATGGTAGATGGAGGCCTCCTCGCCTTCGGTGGAAATAAAACTGATATCCACCTCAAAGCCCAAAACCTCGGTCAGCGCGGCAGAGATCGTGCCCTTATAATGCTTTTCAAGCGTTTTGCACTTAAAATCGTTATTGATGGAGAAAACAGCGTGGCTTTCGGAAAGCTCCTTGAGCTTCATATCCTCAAACCAGAGCTGATAAACGGTGTGCTTGTGCTTTTCATCAAGGTAAGAAAGCACCATTTCAAGAATGCTTTGTAAGTCCATAGAGGCTCCTTTCGGGAGAAATAATGAAGAATGAAAAATGAATAATGAATAATGAATGATTGAGGTGGCTTTTTGAACGGGGTTCAAAAAGCTTTTATACTAAACCTTACCTAAAAAGTTAATAACGCGCACGCATACGCGCGCATTTTATATATAATATAATATATTATAACATATATAAAGAAAAAAGGGGTCAAAAGACCCCTTTTATAATTGTAAATTTATTATGAACTTGTTTTTAGGGAGAGACCGAGGTAATAAAGAAGATACCCTGTTTGTCGCTCTCTTTGATCTTTACGGAAAGCGTTTCCCCTGGAGAAACAAGCAAAAGCTCCTCAAATTCCGAAACGGCGCACTTTAAAAGGATCGTCTCGCCGTCCTTTTCGGCTTTAAAATAAAGGTAGCTTTCTCCCTTTACGGTATAAGAGGAGATCTCGGAAACGGTGAAGGAGAACACATCCTCTCCGTCAATCACGTCGTCCTTTAAAACGCCCTCCTCCAAAAGAAGCTTGGTGTAGGCACGCATAGCCGCCTCTTGGGTCTCGCCCGTGGCAACGAGGTTATATTTTTCCACGTTAACGAGCGCGTAGAGCTTAACAAGACCGCCCGCATCCTTGAGAACCATAATATAGGTAGCCTCGCCCTTGACGTTAACGAGCGCGGGGAAGGATGCCTCGTACCCCTTTTCCTGCACCTCACCCTCAGCGGCTGCCATAGCGGAATGCTCCTCCGCACCGCTGACGGCGTAATACTTATATTCGCCCGTTCTGGCGTTGCTGATAATAAAGCCGATATTGCTTCGGTCGCTGTTGACCGAGGTCACGCCCGTGAAATACCAAACGTCGTCCCCGATAACGATATAACCGAAGTCGTCGGTGGTCACCTTGCAATCCTTGTTGCCGATAACGCTGTTGAACCAACCGCCCGAGTAAAGACCCTTCCAGTTGTATTTATCCATTGCCAAATACCCGTCGAAGGCGCTGTCGATCCAAGCGGGAGTTTCACTCACCGCGTAGATTTCCGAAGCCCCCGTGCAGGGGTTAAAGAGAATGACCTCGTGAACGTCCGAGGCACCGAAGAGAAAGACCTTCGGCTTTAAGCAGGGCACGACGTAGAAGGGATTTCCCTCGTCGTCCACCTCGTACTTTATATCACCGAAAATTTTGGTCGGGTAGTCGAAGCGAAGCCGTCTTACAAGGTCGTCACCGAAAAATCCGCTTTCGCTGTACAGCGCGGGAGCCTCGTATTCCTTATATTCCGCTGTGTTTAAAACAGGGTCGACCATAACGTAGCCGGGAATGCCGCTTTTTCGGTTGGAGAGCCACTTGAAGAAGTCGGCATATTCTAAGTTTGCCACCTTCTTCGGTGTGTAGTGATAGTTGATCTGTGTATAGTCGGGAGAGATCTCATACTGGGAGACCACGTGGGAGAGTGAGCCGAGCGTGCGGTTGCCGACGATAGCGGCGGTCGCGGAATCCATCAGGGCGATGTTCGTTACCGTGTCGCTTTCGGGCATATCCTCGCGGAAGGTCGCCTCAGTCACGTTGATGATGGCAGCGTAGCGGCGCGCGTTAAAGAAGGTAGAGGAGAAGATAGATCCAACGATAATCACCGCAAGCGGAATGGCGGCGATAAAAAGAAGCTTCTTTTTTCCAAGGGAAGCACCCTTATCCTTTAAAAGCTCAAAAAGCAGGTTGTCGCTTTTCCTTTTCTTTTTCTTTTTCTCCGCGTCAAACACGATAACGGGATTTTGGCGCGAAAAGAGACAAACGGGTAAAATAAAGATAAAAAGAAGGAAGGTGAGGAACACCCAGAAGCCCTCTGCATGCACGTTGATGGGCGGAAGAGTGATATAGTAAACCAAAAGCGCAAGTATAACAGCACAAATGTAAGTAATAGTATACTTTATCCAAGCTTTGTTTTTCAATTTTTAATTCCTTTCGTGATTTAAAAAACAGAAAAATGTAATTTATTCTTTGCTTTATAAGCCCTTGATATTGCTAATGGAGACGTCAAGGATCTGCACAAGCACGGGCAAAAGGCGAAGCGAGAGAAAGAAAAGCGCGGTGAAGGCGATGAAGGAAAGAAGCACCGTCCACCAGCTGTTCCCCGTTTCCTTAAAGCGAAAATAGGCATTTTCCTTTTTTTCGGGCGCGATGAAAAAGCGCGCGGTGTCCAAATCAAGCTTTCTTAAACGGAAGCGGCGCTTCGGGGTGAGAGCTTTGCTTTTTTCACCCTTCTCTTCCCCACCGTTTTCTTCTGTCTTTTCCTTGTAATCGGGATAGGCGGCGGCAAGCTCGTCAAGATAAGTAAAGACCTCATCCCCGTCAACGACCGAAACGAGCTTGCGAAGCACGCTGGCAGAGGATAGGCTCATTTTGATAAAAACGCTTTTGCTTAGTCCCAGCTCTTCGAGCGTTTTAGCGCTCTCCTTGTCGTGCGCCTCGTAAGCAAGCAGCGCGCGTGCCATTTTGCCGATATGCTTTTTCTGCACCACAATGGAAAGTGAGGCTAAAAACATACCGAGGCAAAGACCGCCAAGGATCACCACAAGTGCCGTCACCGACTCGATCTCAAAGTTGTCGTACGAGCCGAGCGCGGCGGAAAAATAATATTCGTTTAGGTACTGAAATAACTGTTTAAGTAGATACATAGCTTTTCCCTTTACGGTGCGTCAACGAAATCCTTGCCGCAAATGAGGGTGAGAAGCTCATCAAGGTCGTCGTTGTCCTCAAAATAAAGCGTGAGGGACTTCTTCGCGCCCTTGGTAGAAAGCTTCACGCGGCGGCCAAGGTGAGAGGTCATACGGCGCTCAAGCTCCTTGACGTAATCCACGCGGACCTCCTCTTCGTCCTCTTCTTCCGCATCCGCCTTAGTAGATAGACGGTTTAAGCGGCGCACCTCTGCCTCCAGCTCGCGAACGGAAAAATCAAAGGAGATCACCTTTTCAGCAAGAGGGAGCATAGCGTCCGCACTCTTTAAGCCGAGAAGCGTGCGTGCGTGACCTGCCGAAAGCGTGCCTGCCACAACGAGCGCGCGCACAGCTTCGGGAAGATCAAGAAGGCGCATCGCGTTGGCAATTGCCGAACGGCTCTTGCCCACCTTCGCCGAGATCTCCTCTTGTGTCAGCGAATACTCCTTTTTCAGCGTCTCGTAGCCGAGCGCCTCTTCAATGGGGTTTAGATCCTCGCGCTGAATATTCTCAATCAGAGCAATCTCCGCCGCCTCTCTGTCGCTGATATCCACAACGATAGCAGGGATCTCCGAAAGACCCGCCATTTTAGAAGCGCGCCAGCGACGCTCGCCCGCAACGATGCGATAGCGGTCGGGTGCTACCTCGCGCACAAGAATCGGCTGTAAAACGCCGTGCGCGCCGATGGAGTCAGCAAGCTGTGCGAGTGCCTCGCCGTCAAACTCCTTGCGGGGCTGACCGGGCGTGGGGTCGATCTGGGAAATACGAAGGGTCGAGGTACCCGCTTTTTCCTCGGCGGTAAAATCGTTGTCTAAAAAGATAGAGTCAATGCCTCTTCCGAGGCCGCTTTTCTTTGCCATAACGGTGGTTCCTTTCTTTTTTGCCAACTTTTACTGTCGGCTACGTATTATATAATATAATAGGAAGAAAAAATATCAAAATATGGAGATAGATTTTATATATGGTAAAAAATGGTAATTGTATTCCGAGAAAAATGTCAAAAAATGGCAGTTTCGCCATCAAATGCGCATCATAAGCTCCTTCGCCACAGCGCCGTACTCCAAAGAGCCCTTTCCGTAAGGCTCGTGATAAGAGATGGGCTCGCCATACGAGGGTGCCTCAGAGAGCTTGACCGCGCGGGAGATCGGCTGCTTAAAGAGCTTGTCTGCGTAATACTTTTTGATCTCCGCAACCACGCCTGCTGTAAGGTTGAGGCGCGCGTTGTACATCGTCAAAAGAATGCCCGTGATCTCTAACTTGGGATTATATAGCTGGCGCACCTTGCGAATGGTTCCCGTCAGCTGAGAAAGACCCTCAAGCGCAAAATATTCGCACTGCATCGGAATGATCAGACCGTCCGCCGCTACAAGCGCGTTAATGGTCAGCATCGAAAGCGCGGGAGGACAGTCGATAAGAATATAGTCATACTTGTCGCGAATGGGGGCAAAGGCGTTCTTCGCGCACTCTTCCCTCTTTTCCACGTCCAAAAGGTCAATTTCCGCGCCTACGAGCGCGATATTGGAGGGAATCACCGATAATCCCCTGAATTTTGTTACGATTGTCGCTTCTTCGGCACTCGCCGCGCCGATGATCACCTCGTAAATGCTCTTTTTAATCTCCTTTTTGCTGATACCAACGCCGCTGGTGGCATTTCCCTGTGGGTCCATATCCACCAAAAGCACCTTTTTGCCAAGCTTGCCCAGCGCCGCGGCAATATTCACGGCAGACGTTGTCTTTCCAACGCCGCCCTTCTGGTTAGCCAGCGCAATAATTGCTGCCATACTTCCCTTTTCCTTTCTTTTTTGAATTTCTGCCCTGCAAACCGCGCAAATACAATCAAAATGGGGTGATTCCTGCATTTTCCGCGTTTTTTGCAGATTTTATACCACTCTATACTTATTTTATCATAAAACACCTCGCCTGTCAATTAAAAAGCAAAGAAAATCACGAAAAATTCGCATAACTGTCAAAATTACAGCGTTTCACGTGAAACAAGAGAAAAATAAACGCCTGAAAAGGAAAAAACGCGCCGTTCCCGCCTCTTCAATACAAAATGCCGCATTGTTCCACGTGAAACAAAAGAAAAATCACCGCTCAACACACAAAACCGTGCATATCCCGCTCGCTTTGCACAAAAAACTGTATTCTCCATAGAAAGCGCCGTGTTCTCCATAGAAAGCGCGTATTCTCCATACAAAACACGAACAGAATAACTGCGTCGGCGCAAAACGCCACGTTTCTTGCCCTCGTTGAACGTTACCTCTGTGTTTCACGTGAAACAAGAGCTATCCGCAAGAAAAGTTGCCGATATCGGCAAAAAAGAGCGTTTCCCTCAAGATAAGTTGCCGATATCGGCAAAATAAGTGCTTTTTGTACGAATAGAGGCAGAGGAGCTGGGAAAGGAGCGCTTGTGTGGGCGACGGTGGATAAAAGCGGCAGCAAGGAAGCGTTATGCAGATTTATTGGGTGTAAAGGGGGCGGCGGCGGTATCCGTGTCGATCCTATCGGTGGAAACGGTGGTAGTGGCGGCGACGGCGGCATTGATATTGGTGGCCGAGCTGACGCCGATGGCGGTAACAGAAGCCATGCGAAAAACGGCGGTAACAGAAGCCGCGCGACAAACGGCGGCGACGGCGGCAGCGGTGGTAACGGTGATAATGGTGGTAATGGTAACAGTGTGATTGGTGATTGCGGTGTTTTTTATTTGCGCAAAAGAGCGCGTGCGGGGTGCTGTGTGGCGGTATTCGTGCGCCAAAGATATAATGCCGCTTTGGGTGTATGTCATATGGAGCTGTGTTAGGCTTGTGTGAATACGCTTTCTTGCGCTGTTTTGAGGAAAATTTGCAGAATGCTGCTTCAAAGGGGTGCTTCAAGGGTAAAATTAATGCATTTTTCCTTGGAACAGGCGCTTTTACGTG
>JAZOSE010000125.1:0-3097 GCA_045656965.1 Eubacteriales bacterium | reverse complement strand
CTTGGGATTCTCGCAAATAACCATCACGTGGCCTTTTCTCTTGATGATTTTGCACTTTTCGCAAATCTTCTTGACGGAAGGCTTAACTTTCATTGTTTTATACCGTTCCTTTTCCGTTTATTTTTTTCTCCAGGTGATACGACCCTTGGTAAGATCGTAGGTGGAAACCTCAACCGTTACGGTGTCACCGGGGAGAATTTTGATATAATTCATACGAAGCTTGCCCGAAATATGTGCGGTCACAATGTAACCGTTGGGAAGCTTTACCTTGAAGGTGGCATTGGGAAGTGCTTCAACAACCACGCCGTCTTCAAATTCAATCAAATCGTCCTTTGCCATTTTTAACAACCCTTTCTGCGCAACATCAGCCGTCACCGACATCCGTCATATTGATCGGTCCGTTCTCCGTCACAGCTACGGTGTTTTCATAGTGTGCCGAGAGCGAGCCGTCAAGCGTGACAACTGTCCAATCGTTACTGAGCACCCTAACGGAGTGCCCTCCGGCATTGACCATTGGCTCAATCGCAATCGTCATTCCCGGATACATGCGTACGCCTCTGCCCGCCGTTCCGAAATTCGGAACCTCGGGATCCTCGTGAAGCTCTGCGCCAACGCCGTGCCCGACGTATTGTCTGACAACGGTGTAGCCTGCATTTTTGACACAGTTTTCCACAGCGTTTCCGATATCACCGATGCGGCCGCCAACAAGCGCTCGGCTCATGCCGTCAAAGAAGGACTGTTTAGTCACTTCAATCAGGCGGAGCGCTTCTTCACCCACACGTCCGACAGGAAAGCTTCTCGCGCTGTCGCCGTGATAGCCGCGGTAAAATGCGCCGACATCGATTTTGACGATATCCCCCTCAAGAAGAACTCTTGAAGAAGGGATGCCGTGGATCACCTCGTCGTTTACACTGATGCAAGCACTCGCAGGAAAGCCCGCGTAACCGAGGAAGGACGGCTTTGCGCCGTTTTTCTCGATAAACTCGCGGATCTTACCGTCGAGGTATTTCGTCGTGATGCCCTCACGGACAAGTCCGTGAGCATACGCGAGTGCCTCGCCGGTAATTCTGCAAGCCTCGCGCATCAGCTTTAACTGTTCGGAGTTCTTTAAAACGACCATGTCTTAAATACCCAAAGCAGCCAAGGTGAGTGCGGTGGTGTCTTCCACTTTGTCCTGACCCTCAACCAGCTTGAGAATTCCCGCTTTCGCGTAGTAATCCTTCAAGGGCTCGGTGGTCTCGTGGTAGACAGTAAGACGACTTTGTACGACCTCGGGAGCGTCGTCGCGGCGAATGGAGAGTGCGTTGCCGCACTTATCGCATTTTTCGCCGTCCTTCGAGGGCTTGAACTTCACGTGGAAGGAAGCGCCGCAGACGTCGCAAACGCGGCGTCCGCCCATTCTCTCCACGATTGCCTCATCAGCAACCTCAAGGGAAAGAACAACGTCGATTTTAACACCCATTCGGTCAAGTGCCTCGGCCTGAGGCACGGTGCGGGGGAATCCGTCGAGGATGAAGCCACCCTCGCAGTCCTCCTTTGCAAGACGCTCCTTTATGATGCCGATAACGACCTCATCGGGCACGAGCGCGCCTGCATCGATATACTTCTTAGCAGCCAGACCCATTTCTGTGCCGGCCTTTAAAGCTTCCCGAATGATAGCACCGGTAGAGATCGCGGGGATAGAAAGTCTCTCCGACACGATTTCCGCCTGCGTGCCTTTTCCTGCACCGGGAGCACCAAGGAATATAATCTTCAAATTTTTGTCCTCCGCTTTTAGTTCAGGAAGCCCTTGTAGTTTCTCATGGAAAGCTGTGCTTCAAGGTCGCGTACCGTTTCAAGTGCTACGCCGACTACGATAAGAAGCGACGTGCCACCGAAGGCAAACGAGCTCGTGAAGTAGCTGACAGCGGCCTGAAGACCGGTTGCCGCGCTGGTTGCACCAAGCTCAGCAAAGAGGTTACCAAGTGCGCCGGAGGCTACGCCGGTGATCGCGCCGGAGGCATCAACCGTTGCAAGGTTAAGGATAACGCCCTCAACCAGCGGCTCCATAACGATCGGCACTACGATGATAGGAACGATCGCGATAATGGAGAGGAAGAATGCGCCGACAAGCGTGATCTTCGAGAGGCTCTTCTTGATATAAAGTGCGGTGGGTCTGCCGGGACGGATACCCAAGATCGAGCCGCCGTTCTTCTTCAGATTGTTCGCGACCTCAACGGGGTTGAACGAGATCTGTACGTAGAAGTAAGCGAATGCGATGATGAGCACGAAGAGGATCAAGGGGTAGAACCAGCCGTCAGCCGCCAAGAAATGAGCGACGTCGTACCAGAAGCCCTTGCTGTAGTTGCCCGGATCCTGAACTCCGCAAAACGCCATGATCGTCGCGGGAAGCGAGATGATGGAGGACGCGAAGATGACAGGCATAACGCCCGTCATATTGAGCTTAAGAGGCAGGTTTTGGCTTTGACCGCCATACATTTTGCGACCTACCACGCGCTTTGCATACTGCACGTTGAGTCTGCGCTCCGAGCCGGTAATGAATACCGAGAAGACAACCATTCCGATAAGGAATGCGATGTAGCAAAGAGCGAAAACAAGTGCGAGGGTTCCCCAAAGCGCCACGTTGTTTGCACCCGTGCCGGTAAAGCCGAGAATGCAAAGACGAACGAGACGAATGATCTTCGAGGGAAGTGCGGAGATGATGTTTGCGAACAGGATAATGGAAATACCGTTGCCAAGACCCTTTTCGTTGATCTTTTCAGCAAGCCACATAACCATTGCGGCACCTGCGCAGTAAGAGGTGATAACGACGAACGCCTCAAAGGTGCTCGTGCCACCGCTTGCGGTGCTGCCCTGAAGCAAGAAGTAATAACCGACCGCCGTAACGACCGCCAAAATAACGGTTGCATAGCGAGTTAAGTTATTGATCTTCTTTTTGCCTTCTTCTCCCTCTTGCGCCCAACGCTCAAGAGCGGGGATCGCAACGGTGAGAAGCTGGATAACGATCGACGCGGTAATGTAGGGGGAGATACCGAGAGCAAACAGAGTCGCCATCTGGAGCGAGCCGCCCGAGAGGGTGTTCATGTAGTCAAGGATC
>JAZOSE010000124.1:0-50938 GCA_045656965.1 Eubacteriales bacterium | reverse complement strand
AACAAAGAAACACATCACAACGAGCTTGAGATACTTTTCGTTTCTCCCGAAGAACACACCAAAGGCATTGGCTACGGTGCTTGGCAGGCGGTGGAAGCTCTGCATCCCGAAACAAAAGTCTGGGAGACTTGCACTCCGTATTTTGAAAAACGAAACATACATTTTTACGTAAACAAATGCGGTTTTCAAATCGACCAATTTTGGTGTGAATATTTTCGGCCCGACCATCCGATGCCCGATGACGAGGAGCGTGATCCCGATGAAGGTCCTGATGAAATGTTCCGTTTTATTAAGGTGATGAAGCCATAAGGCTGTTTTCTTTGACTACTGCACTCATGCTCGTTGGTTGGATTTTTGCTTTGGCTTGCGGATGCGGATATACGATGCGGAGTAAATCGCCGATTTAAATACTAGAAAGAAAAAGCAACGGAGCTGGTCTCCGTTGCTTTTTGTCAGAGCTTGCCGAAGTGTTTTTTAGCGTACATACCCTCTAATCGTTTCTATCTTTTCTATGGATAAGGCGGTCGCAGATAGTGAAAAGGGCAAGATAGATTGGCACAGCGATCAACGAGATTACGGGATACGTTAAAAAGCGGACGCCGTCAAAGGGTGAGTGGATCAAAAACATGGAGTTTACATCATAAGCCGCCGCTTCGGAAACGAGGGCGCGGAATATAAGATTGCAATAGCCACCGATAGCCGCCATTACAAAAATGGAAACGATAATGTTCGTGATATTTCTTTTTACGTTTACCTTCACATATCCGAAAAGCGGAAGCAAAAGAACGTTAAAGAGGAGCGTGGCGTGTGCCGCGATGCTTTTGACGTTCTCATAATCGGCAAGCGTGGGGTTGTTTATAAAATCCACGTTGGCAAACATACCAACAAGCGTAGAAATTATGCCAAACCAAAATATGTAATCCGTGAAGAATGCGCCGAGCCTCGAACTCTTGTTTTTTAAAAGGGCGAAGATGAGAGCCGACCACATCACAACATTACAAGGATAGATCGGTAAAATCAAATTGGGAGTTTGGCTTAAATATTCCATCGCGTTGCCGCCAAAGAGAAGCTTGAAAAGGAAGGTGCTGTAATGGAAAAGTATCGTAAAAAGCGCAGCTATAAAAAGAATTGTGCTTCGGGTACGTTCTTTTTTAACATATTTTTTAATTAGACACAATCCCACCACAATCAAGGCAATAAGAATAAAATTGAAGATGATCAGCTTACCCATAGCATTTGTCCCTGTCTGAAATTTTATTAACGGTGTTATTATAACATACTCGTACAAAGAATTCAAGCAATACGAGGAAAAAAACTCACACGCCCCCACTCTGTATTCAATCGGTTTTTATTTTAAATCAAAGCGGCGAAATACTCGGCAAGCTGCTCAGCAGACTCTCTTCTTCCGTTTTTTACCCACCATTTTACCGTTTCAACAAAGGTGGAGGAAACGTGGTTGACCCAAAAATCCATTGGAACGGTTGCAGGCTTTTTGTTTTCGAAGGTCACGCCCTCCTTTTGAATCAAAGCATTCAAGCTTTCCTTAAAATAGCGTAAAAAGAGCTCGTTGCTATCGGCGACTAAAAGCTCTGAAATATGATTGTCGTTCTTTTCAAAATGCTTTAACAAGTGAAGCACGAGAGAGACGTTCGTATCACATGAAAAAACGTGCGAATGCCCCTCCCTTCCACCAACGGCGGTATCGAAAACGTGACAAAAAAGCTCCTCGCAAAGCTCCTTGAGCAAAAAGTCCTTGGTTTCAAAATGCGCGTAAAACGTAGCTCTGCCAACGTTTGCCTCTTCGATAATTTCTCCAACGGTTATTTTTTCATAGCGCTTTTTTGATAAAAGCGCAATAAATGCCTTAAAGATCGCCTCACGCGTTTTCTTCTGCCTTCTATCCATGCTTTTTCTCCGTACAATATTTTAATTTTGTTCCGTATCGAACGCTATACAAAAAGTATCTATTGCCTTTTCTGTTTTTAGAACGTATCATTTTTATAGAACGGTTTGTTCAGTAACAAAGGTATTATACCACGAAATAAAAGCTTAGTCAACACTAAGAAATGAGGATCATATGAAATCGGAAAAACGGATATTTATCGCCTTTATCTTGAATTTTACCTTTGCCGTTTTTGAATCGGTGGGCGGATTTTTTACGGGAAGCGTTGCCATCCTTTCAGACGCGCTTCACGACTTAGGAGACGCCGCAAGTATCGGCATCTCATATTTTCTTGAAAAGAAAAGCAAAAGACCGCCCGACGGGAAATATACCTACGGTTACGCGCGCTATTCTCTGCTCGGAGGTCTAATAACCACGGCAGTGCTTTTACTCGGCTCCGCCTTAGTCATCTACAACGCTGTAAAGCGTATCTTTGTGCCTACGGTGATCCATTTTAACGGAATGATCGTTTTTGCCATTGTAGGCGTGACGGTGAATTTTGTCGCGGCGCTTTTGACCCATAAGGGCGAATCGCTCAATCAAAGGTCCGTCAACCTTCATATGCTTGAGGACGTGCTCGGATGGGTCGTCGTTCTTATCGGCGCCGTCGTTATGAAATTTACCGAGCTTTCCATAATTGATCCTCTTATGTCCATCGGCGTTGCTCTATTCATAATAATCAACGCGATAAAAAACTTAAAAAAGGTTTTTTCTGTTCTGCTTGAAAAAGCACCTGATGGAATCTCAAGAGAAGAAATCATAGAGCATTTGCTTAAAATCGAAGGAATTACCGACGTTCATCACCTACATCTTTGGAGCCTTGACGGAGAAAACCATCTCGCAACGATGCACGCGGTGACTACCGCGGAGCGCTCTGATGTCAAGAAAAAAATAAAAGCGGAGCTACGGGAGCACGGTATTACACACGTAACGGTCGAGCTTGAAAGCCAAGGGGATACGTGCGAGGACTCCGAGTGCCGCTTTGAAGCGACGGTACGTCACCGACATCATCACAAGCACTAAAAATCGCCTAAGAGGACCGACAAAGCGTCGGTCCTTTTTCATTTATTTCCCATACAATTTGCGAGCGTTCTTCTTTTTAATTTTCACCTTTTCTCTACTGATCTTTCACAGCCCCCTTATATCTTTCGATTTTCTTTCGTTTTGAAAAAAACAAAAGAATAACGAAAAAACTTTTGGCGCTGTTATTGACATTTAGTACCGTAGACCACAGAATTCTTGACGGTGCAGACGCGGCTCGCTTCTTAAAGGCGATCGGCTACGCGCTTGAAAACATCGACGTGCTTTTAGCAAAATAAGCGAAGGGACGGAAGAAACGATGTACGATTTAATTATTCTGGGCGGCGGTCCCGCCGGATATAACGCGGCTGAGCGCGCGGGTCACACAGGACTTAAAACGCTCGTTGTTGAGGAAAGAGCGCTCGGCGGCGTTTGCCTCAATGAGGGCTGTATCCCCACCAAAACTCTTCTCTACTCCGCAAAGATCTACGACTACGCCAAGCACGGTGCAGATTACGGTGTGACCTTCGGCTCCGCCGCTATCGACCATGCCTTCGTTGTCAACCGCAAAAACGGCGTTGTAAAGCAGTTGGTTGCCGGTGTTGGCGCAAAGCTAAAAAAGAGCGGCGTTGAGGTCGTAAAGGCAAGTGCAGTAATCAAGGAAAGAGACGCGGACGGCTTCGTTGTCGTAGCAGACGGCAAGGAATACGTCGGAAAGCAACTTTTGATCGCAACAGGATCCTCCCCCGCACTCCCGCCTATTGACGGACTAAAGGAATCTCTCGCTGAGGGCTTCGCCCTGACCAACCGCGAGGTTCTTGACCTTCCCTCGATCCCCAAGACCATCGTTGTTGTGGGCGGCGGTGTTATCGGTCTTGAAATGGCTTCCTATTTTAATTCCGTTGGCTCAAAGGTCTACGTTGTGGAGATGCTTGACCACATTGCAGGCGCAACCGACAGAGATATTTCAAAGCTTTTGGAAAAGGATTACACTTCCCGCGGCGTTGAATTTATCCTCGGCGCACGTGTTACCTCGATCAAAAATAAAAATCCCCCCGTTACGGGGGATTTTTATTTGCTTTTCTGAAAGCCCTTCGGAGAGACGCCCTTATAGCGTTTGAAAACATTTGAAAAATAGTAGACGTTTTCAAAGCCGCACAGCTCGGCTACCTCTGAAACCGAAAATTTCTCCGTCAAAAGAAGCTCTGCGGCGCGGTTGATCTTCTTTAAGGTGATATATTTTACAGGCGGTGCACCGTAACGCCTGATAAACAGCTTTTTAAAATGAGAGTAAGAAAGCTCGGTAGCAGCGCACAGGGCGTTATAATCAAAATGAGCATCACAATAATGCTCTGCCATATATTCCTCCGCTTTATCAAGCCTTGAAAGCGAGGAGGAGCTTGCATAATTGCCTTGCTCAAAATGCAGTCGCTCTATGATATAATAAAACTGTTGCATGCTCTTAAAATAATAGCCTTCGCTTTTGCCCTTCCAGGTGCGGTACAGCTTCTCGTATAGGCTTTTGAAGATTTCCTCGCTGGCATTGAGAAGGACAGCCTCCTTCGGCATAGGAGAATCTGTATGGAAGTATACGTTATATAGGTCAAAATCCTCCAAAACACGCATAGAGTAATCTGTGCCCTCGATACCCTTCGGCAGATACACGATATCCCCCGCGCCAACCGACATTTTTTTACCGTGAAAGCTTAAAACGATGCTCCCCTTTATAATATACATCAGCTCGTGCGTGGGAAGCGTGGCAGGATATTTATAAACGCTTTGCCCTTTGGGCGCGTAGCGCACAACGTTATATATTCCCGAAACGTTATACACCTCATCGCGAAAAATCATCTCTATCACCTCAAAAAGAGTTTAGCACAAGCAACGCTCTTTTGCAACAGTTTTGAACAAATTTTATAAATTTACGAGCGAAAACAAAATTTATAGAGCTAAAAATTATAAAAAACCGTGTTCTATATTTATTATTTCCTCTAAAAGTATTATCATTAAAGAAGAATATGGAGGTGCTTTCTATGGAATTTATGCTTGGATGCAACTATTGGGCATCGAACGCGGGCGCGGATATGTGGCGAAGCTTTGATGCGGCGGCGATCGAAAAGGATCTTGCAACCCTCAAAGAAAACGGCGTGCGCTATATGCGGGTTTTCCCTAATTGGCGCGATTTTCAGCCCGTCGCTCCCAATTATACCGCAGGCGGCGCGATAGCCGAATACTACGCCGACTGCAAAAGGAGCAACAAATATTATTTAGACGAGGAAATGCTGGACCGCTTTTCCATTTTCCTTGATCTGTGCGAAAAATACGGCATGCGCCTGATTGTCGGTCTTATCACGGGATGGATGAGCGGAGCCTTATTTATTCCTACCGCTCTGTACGGAAAAAATCTTATCTCCGACTCCTTTGCCCTTTATTTAGAGCAGCTCTTTATTAAAGGCTTTGTGGAGCAATTCAAGGAGCATAGCGCGATCTATGCATGGGACCTTGGCAACGAATGCAACGGTATGTCGAACGCAAGCCGTTACGACGCCGCATGCTTCAGCGCAACGGTATCTAACGCCATTCGCGCCATAGACCCCGAAAGACCCATTGTTTCCGGCATGCACGGTCTTACCCTTGACGGCAACTGGAGAATAGAGGATCAAGGGGAGTTTACCGACCTTTTAACGACACACCCCTATCCTTATTGGTGCGAGCACACACGCATTGACGAAACGCTTTCCTTCCGCACGACGCTTCACCCAACGGCACAGTCAAAGTTTTATGCCGATCTTGGTAAAAAGCCCTGTCTTGCCGAGGAGATCGGCACAATGGGACCTATGGTCTGCTCCGATGAGAGCGCCGCGCACTTCATGCGCGTCAATCTGTTTTCGCTTTGGGCAAACGGAGCCACGGGTGCTTTATGGTGGTGCGCCGCCGACCAAACGACTTTAAACACCTTCCCTTACACAAGAAAAATGGTTGAGCTTGAGTTAGGCATGATGGACAAACACGGCAAAGCAAAGCCTGTTTTGAAGGAAGTAAAGAAATTTGCCGATTTCCTTAAGGATGCGCCCGAGCTTTCGGCGGCGCAAAACGATGCCGTTTGCCTTTTAACGCGAGGACAAGACCATTGGGGCGTTGGCTATATGAGCTATATTTTGGCGCGAAAGGCAGGCTTCAATCTTTCCTTTGCTTATGCCGAGGATCAGCTTCCCGATGCCGATCTCTATCTTATGCCATCGGTTAATGGCGCGGAATCCATGCCCATTCCGAAGTATGAGGCGCTCAAAAAGAGGGTTTACGAGGGAGCAGACCTCTATATTTCCTTTGATAACGCCATTCTCCCCGAGTTTGAAGCGCTGGTGGGACTCAAGGTGATAGACTCCTATGAGCATAACGAGGGGGGCGAGCTTAGGCTTAAGGATGCCGCCATTGCCTTCCACCGCGTTCGCACCTTTACGCTAAAGGAAACGACCGCCGAGGTTCTTTTGCGCGACGGAAACGGAAACCCCTTTATTGCCTCTAACCGATACGGAAAAGGCAGAATATTCTTCGTAAACGCACCGATTGAGAAAAATCTTATCGGTAAAGCCAATGCGTTTGAGGGCAACACGCATGAGCTGTACAAAATGCTCTTCAAGGAGTATATTGAGAAATACCCCGTTTTCCTTTCCAATCCTTCCCTTCTTTTTCTCTCCACAAGAGCAAGGAAGGAACGGTTGCCGTGGTCATCAATCACACGAAGGAAACGCAGGACTTTACCGTTATGGGTAGTCTTGGTGTCGCCCGCGTTCTCTACGGAAAAGAAAGTGAGGTCGCCCCCTTCGACGCCTCGGTTCTTTTACTTAAATAATTTTACAAAGAAAAGCAGAGCGAATGCTCTGCTTTTCTTATTTGTTTAAAAGGTAGATGGCAAGGTTCAAATACCCCGCGAAGGACACCCACAGGATATAAGGAATTTGCAAATATGCCGCCGTGGGATAAACCCTTTTATAAAAGATTACCGTTTTTATGATGAGATACAAAAGGAGCAAGAGCCAGACGAACGCAAAAAGAAATTTTTGCATATTGAAGAAGATAATGCTCCAAAGAAAATTGACAAAAAGACTGGCACCGTAAAAGGCGAGAGAGCGCGAGGCACTCTCAAGGTCGTTTTCGCGGTGAAGATATACCAACGCAGAGCTAATGCCCATCAAAACGTATAGAATAGACCAAACGATTGGGAAGAGTATCGACGGAGGCGAAAGGGGAGGCGTGTTTACCGTCTCGTAAATATTCATATTTCCGCGCGTTAAAAGCGCAGATGCGCCGCCGACCAAAAGGGGAATCAGAATAGCGACGAGAAAAACCTTGATTTTGTGCTTTGTTTCTTTTTTCATAGGAAGCTCCTTTCATATTATCTATATGCGAGCTTCCTATATTTATGCGGCAGAAGGTTAATCTGCCGTTTTTTCTTCTCTGTAATGCTTTGCCTGGGTGCTAAAAAGCTTAAAGTATTCTCCCTTTTTCTCCATTAACTCCTTGTGGTTACCGATCTCAGCGATCTCGCCGCCACGAAGAACGACGATCTTATCTGCGACGGTAGCACTTGAAAGACGGTGAGAAACGAAAACGGAGATCTTATTGTCGCCGAGGCTTGCGAATTGATTAAACACCTCTTGCTCCGCAAGCGGGTCAAGCGAGGCGGTGGGCTCATCCAAAATCAAAATATCGGAATCCTTATAAAAGGCGCGCGCGATAGAAAGCTTCTGCCACTGACCGATGGAAAGCTCCAGTCCGTTTTCCTCAAAGAAGCGCATCAAGGGCGTTTCATATGCCGAGGGGAGCTTTTCGATAAACTCCGCCGCGTTTCCCCGCTTTGCCGCTTCCAGCACAGCTTCCTCGTTTACCCCTTTTGAAATATCTCCATAGGCGATGTTTTCGGAGATGGAAACGGCATATTTTCCGAAATCCTGGAAGATGATACCGAAGATATCGTAAAGGGCGCGAACGTCGTATTCCTTTAAGCTGTGTCCGTCTAAGAGTATTTCACCCTCGCTGGGGTCGTAAAGACGGGTCAAAAGCTTAATAAGCGTGGTTTTTCCCGCGCCGTTGAGTCCGACAAGCACGACGTTTTCGCCCGCCGAAATCTTAAAGGAAACGTTTTTGATCACGTTTCTCTCAGAGCCGGGATAACGGAAGGAAACGTTTTTAAACTCGATCGTATGCGGCACGTGCCTTTCGGGCTTGATCGGCTCGCTAAGCGACGGCACAACCGTGGGCTTCTCCTTCATAAAGACCATCATATTATCAATAAAGAGTGTGCCCTCGTAGATGGTCGCCGTTGCCGCAACGAGCGTGGTGACCGCGGTAGAGATAGAGTTTAATGCGCCAGTATAGAGTGAATAATCACCGATCTTGCCACCGCCGTTAACGACGTGGATAATTATAAAGCCGAAAAGGAAAAGGTGAGCGACAAGAGAAACGAGCGCAAAGGCGATCTGCCAAAGTCCTTCCCCGATAATGATCTTACGGATGCCCGCAAAATATTTTTTAAAGACCTGCTTATATTTATCAATAAAGGTGTCAGCAAGGCCCATAATACGGACCTCCTTGACCATATCCTTATTGACGACCAGCCCCGAAAAATACTCCATCTGCCTTCTTTCCTTGGAGCGGTGACGAATATAACGGAACTGCTTATTACGGTATACGTAGTTGATGATCGCTCCGGGAAGCGCCATAACGGCGATGACCACGGGAGCGAGCGGATGAAGGGCGATCAATATGACGGCAAAGCTGACAATACTGATAAGTGTACTCAAAACGTTAAAGGTGGAGCGAAGAATGCCGATAGGGCGCATTCCCGCTTCCCTATTGGCGTTTTCAAGCTTTTCGTAGAACTCGGGGCGGTCAAAGCTGGAAACGTCAAGCGTTTTTGCCTTTTCTACGATCTTGATTTTAATATGATTGCAAACCAGCTCGCCCGCTAAGTTGTTGACGATGTTGGAAAACCTCGTAACAATGCGGCTGACAAGCTGATAAGCAAAATACATACATAAAAGCGCAAAAACGGAAAGCGCAAAGAAGGCACTAAGGTCAGTGATAGCCGCTTCTCCCGCCGCGATTGCCGCAAGCGTGCTTTCTGCGCCCAGAAGCACCGAGATCTCGTTTAAAAGCTCCTTGGAGATCAGCGCACCCACCACGGGCAAAACGCCGTCCACAAGACAGAAAAGCATCATCAGAAGCAAAATAAACGGATTTGCCTCCCACACAAGCCGAATGATATAAAAAAGGTGCGAGAAGAAGGAGGCGATATTTTTGCAAAAATACTTCGGCAGATCCCGAAGCCTCTTCGGTCTTTGACTTTTCGGAGCCTCCTTAAAGGGTGGGGGCATAAAGGAGCGAGGTCCCATAGCTTTTCCTCATTTCTGTCTTTATTTGATAGTTCCGTGGGAAAGAAGATACTCTCCCGCTTTGATTTCAAGAACGCCGTAGGAGTACCCATCGCTTGAGCGTTCGGCAATGCTTCCGGGATTAAATAGCGTTACCTTGGCATCGGAAACGTACTCGTTGTGCGGAATGTGCGTGTGTCCGTAAAGAAGAATATGCGTTTCCTTAGCTTTGGCATAAGAAAGCGCCGCCCCGATGCCTCCCTTGACGCCGTGCGAGTGTCCGTGCATCATCAGAACGCGAACACCCTCTATGACGAAATAGCGCTCCTCGGGAACGTCGGAGAGCCAGTCGCAGTTGCCGCGCACAGCAACGGCGATCACATTGGGAAATTCAGCAACGGCTGCCCCAACGTCACCAAGCCCATCCCCAAGAAAGAAGAGATACTTTGTCTTCGGGTGCGCAAGAAGCAGCTTTCTTATATTGTCTTTTCTTCCGTGAGAATCCGATACGATTAAAATTTCCATGCTTTTTCTTTCTAACACCGATACCGCCCTCGGCATATACTGATACAAACCGAAGAAACGAGGTGTTACTTATGAATTTTGACGCAAGCGCATTAGAAAGGCTACTCGCGCAGTCTGACGAAAGGCTTTGGCAAACCATCTCGAGAATAGCAAGCATGAACGGCATTTCACTTCCCTCTGCCGCGCCGCCAAGCAATGAAATGGCAAAGCTTCGCACACTTCTCGCGAGCGCAGAAAGCACCAGCTACGAGGATGCCTTAAAGACCTTAGAGCGCTACAAAAAAGGGGGATGATCTCTTGGAAAACGACGCAAAGAGTACGCCGCTTCCCGACCTTTCGGGAATGCTCTCGAAGGTTATGGCAAACCCGGAGGCACTCTCTATGCTCTCTTCGCTCTTAGGGGGAGCAGCAAAGCCGCCTCAAAAAGAGGAGCACTGCGAAAAAAGAGAGGAGAGCGACTGCGAATGCAAGTGTGAGGTGCTTTTGCCTGAAAAACGGTGCAAAAAGGATGGCATCCGCGAGGAAAGAAGGCGGCTTCTTTTAGCACTCAAGCCTTTTCTTTCCAAAGAAAGATGCGAGGCAATTGACCGCATCATACTCATCACGGACACTCTATCGCTTTTACAAACGGAGAAAAAAATCTGATGTACGCCAGAAGATATTCTCCGCTGCAAGAAGAAAAAGGTGTGATCCGCATTCCCGAAAATTACGCGGGAAACGCATTCGCGGAAAAAGAGATCGAGGAAGAGCCTCCGTGCGATCGTGCGACTGAGCCGGAAGAGCGTTGCGCGGTATGCACAGAGGAAAAATGCAAATGCAAGAAGGACGCAAACGCACTTCTGCCGTTCTTTAACGGCAAATTTCTTTCCTCCGACATGCTTTTGCTTCTACTCGCCTTTCTCCTTATGGGGAACGGCGAGTGTGACGACCTACCGGGAATCTTGATTTTCTTAATGCTGCTTTGATACATATGGGGATGCCGCTTCGCGGCATCCTTTTTTAAAAGAAGGTAAGCTGATTGGTTTCGGAAAGCCCCTTCAAGGCACCGCAAGAGCGAAGAAGCTCTATAACCGATTTACTCAGCCCCGCACGCTCCTTTAAGTCCTCAATGGAAAAGATCTCGCCCTCATTGCGCGCGGCAACGATGCTTTCCGCTGCTGCCTCTCCAAGTCCCGCAAGCGAGCTGAAGGGCATACGGATCTTACCGTCCTCAGGCAAAAACCTTTTCGTGTCGGAATGATAGAGGTCAACAGGCAAGAAGCGGATACCGCGCGCCAAGCATTCACGCACGAGAAGAAGCGTCGTTACCTGCTCCTTATCCTTTTGCGTTGCTTCGTTTCCCTTATCCTCGATTTCCTTAAAGGTGCGATTGATGGATTCTATTCCGCCCATAACGATCTCGGCATCAAAGCCACCGGGCGCGACCGAGAGGAATGCGGCATAAAACTCCATCGGGTAATAAATTTTGTACCAGCCAAGGCGAATAGCGGACATAACGTAAGCCGCCGCGTGTGCCTTCGGGAACATGTATTTGATCTTTTTGCAAGAGCCGATGTACCAGTCGGGCACCTCATGCTTATGCATCTCCTCCTCCCACTCGGGAGTTAAGCCCTTTCCCTTTCGCACCGATTCCATAATCTTAAAGGCAAGAGCGTTTTCAAGGCCGTAACGGATCAGGTCGTTCATGATGTTATCTCGGCACCCGATAACGTGGGAAATGTCACAAATCCCATCGTTGATAAGGTCCTGAGCGTTGTTCGTCCAAACGTCCGTACCGTGAGAAAGACCCGATATCTGCAAAAGGTCGGCAAAGGTGCGAGGCTTCGCCTCCTCAAGCATCTTTAAAACGAAGCGCGTTCCAAACTCAGGAAGCCCATAGGTGCCAAGCGGTGCACCGATTTCCTCGGGAGTTACCTTTAAGGGTGCGGTAGACTCAAAGAGCTTATAGACCGCCTCGTCATTCATCTTAACGTCGAGAACACTGGTGTTCGTGTATTCCTCAAGCATCTTATACTTGGTCGGAATATCGTGTCCAAGCTCGTCGAGCTTTAAGATGGTATCGTGCAAAAACTCAAACGGGAAATGCGTGGTGATAACGCTGGAGCTTTCCTTGTCAGCAGGGTGCTGTACGGGTGTAAAGTCGTGAACGTCATATTCTCTGGGTACAACGATAATACCACCGGGGTGCTGTCCCGTGGTGCGCTTTACGCCCACGCAACGGCTGATGATATGCGATTCCTCCGCCTTGGGAAGCTTGATCTTTCTCTCCTCCACGTACTTCTTAACGAAGCCGAAGGCGGTTTTGGAGGCAAGCGTACCGAGTGTTCCCGCGCGGAAAACGTGCCCCTCTCCGAAAAGGTCCTCGGTATATTTGTGGACACGGCCCTGAACGTCACCCGAGAAGTTTAAGTCGATATCGGGAGATTTGTCGCCGTGGAAGCCAAGGAAGGTCTCAAAGGGGATATCCTGACCGTCGGAATACATCATCGTGCCACAGTGGGGACAAGCCTTGTCGGGAAGGTCAAAGCCCGAGCCGAAGGAACCGTCGGTAATAAACTCGTTATAACGGCATTTGGTGCATCGGTAATGCGGAGGCAAGGGATTTACCTCGGAGATACCCGACATAATAGCAACGAATGAGGAACCGACCGAGCCGCGAGAGCCAACGAGATAGCCCTGCTTTTCGCTAAAGGCAACCAGCTTTTGCGCGATCATATAAAGAACAGCGAAGCCGTGCTTGATAATGGAGTCAAGCTCCTTATTCAGTCGGTTGGTTACGATGTCGGGAATCTTCCCTTCAAAGCCGTACCAATCCATAGCACGCTCCCAGCAAAGCCGCTGAAGCTCCTCCTCGGAGCCGGGGATGGACGGAGTATAGGTGCCCTTAGGGATCGGACGGAGCTTTTCAACCATATCCGCGATCTTGTTCGGGTTTTCAATGACCACCTCATGCGCGAGGTCCTCGCCAAGATAGGCAAACTCCGCAAGCATTTCCTCGGTGTTCTTTAAGTAAATGCCAGTATCCTTATCGGCGTCGGCAAATTTCATACCGGCAAGAAGGATCTTTCTGTACACCTCGTCGCTCTTTTCAAGGAAGTGAGCGTCACAGGTAGCAACCGTAGGCTTGCCGAGCTTTTTGCCGATAGCGATGATCTTGCGATTGATATCCATCAGTTGCTCTACGGACTTGATCTCCTCTTTTCCGCCGATCAAGAACATATTATTGCAAAGAGGCTGAATTTCCAGATAGTCGTAGAAGGAGGCAATCTTTTCAAGATCCTCATCGGAGCGGTTATCAAGAATAGCGCGATAAAGCTCGCCCGCCTCGCAAGCAGAGCCGATGATAAGACCCTCACGATGCTTTTCGATCTCCGTTCTGGGAATGCGGGGGCTACGCCTATAATACTTCAAGTAGCTGTCAGAGATCAGCTCATATAGATTTTTTAGACCCGTTTGGTTTTTCGCCAAAATGATCATATGGTAGGGTCTAAGCGTTAAAGGGTCGGAATGGGTATTGAGCGCCTCCGAAAGTCCCTTATAATCGCGCACGCCCTCACGGGAGAGACGCGCCAGCATTTCGGCGTAGATCTTCGCAAGCACCTCGGCATCGTCGACCGCGCGGTGATGGTTAAAATCACCGAAGCCGTAGTCGTTGGCTATAGTGTCAAGCTTATGATTTTTAAGAGAGGGATTGACGTAACGGGAAATAACGACAGTATCAAGATAAGGATTTTCAAAGGAAATTCCCTGCCTTTCCGCCGCCGCGCGTACGAAGCCCGTGTCAAAGTTTGCGTTATGAGCGATCAAAAGCGCATCACCGATAAATTCCATAAAGCGAGGGAGCGCTTCCTCGATAGAGGGTGCGTCTGCCACCATTTCATTCGTAATGGAGGTAAGCTTAGTAATTTCCTCGGAAATGGGAGAGCGGGGCTTTACAAAGGAGCTGAAGCGGTCTACCACCTCGCCCTTTTCAAGCTTCACCGCGCCAAACTCAATAATCTCACACGCCTTCGCGGAAAGACCCGTCGTTTCAAGGTCAAAAATAACGGTGGTCTGCTCGTAGGAATCCGCCTTCAAGCGCGGAATGGCGGGAGGCTCGTCGTTAACGTAGTATGCCTCCATACCGTAGATAATTTTAAGGTCGGGATTCTTCTTTTCTGCCGCAAGCATTACCTCGGGAAAGGCTTGCACGTTTCCGTGGTCGGTGACGGCAATCGCCTTATGACCCCAACGGGTAGCGACCTCCACGACCTCCTCGGGATGAATGATAGCATCCATCGTAGACATAACGGTATGTAAGTGAAGCTCCACGCGCTTTTCTTCGGCAGGGTCACCGCGACGCACACGCTTTAAGGAAACAATGGCACGGGGGGAGATCACCAATTCTCCATCAAATTTATCGATAGAGACTGTTCCCTTTACCGCTATACATTTTCCTTCCTTCAAGCCCTTCATCCAAGAGGATTCCTCCTTGGGCGTGTTTTTCTTCAAGGTGAAGGAGGTGGAGCTGTCGGTAAATCCCACCGTAAGCGTAACGCGAGTCGCGTCGAAGTTTTCCTTGGTTTCTGCCGAGAAGATCTCGCCCATTACAACAACGGTTCCGCCTGCGGACTCAATGGTATTCATAGCGACTGCTTGATCAAGATCAAAAGCGTCGCCTAAAATGACCTCGCTTCCCGTACTGTCAAAGCACATATCGCCTATGGTATAGAGCGTTTCGGAGGACTTTGAGAGAGACTCGTTCGACGAAAAGAGCTTCTTTTGAGGCGCGAAATCGGGATGCTCGTCCTCAGGGACATTCTCCGCTTTTTTAGAACGGATCATCTCGCGGAACTCCGCAAGTGCGCGGTCATCTGCCTCTTTAAGCACAGCCTCGTGAGTAGCCTCGCGCGCCCTCGTGCGTTCGTGTGCATCGGAGGACGGAAGGATACGAACCGTTCTTTTTATGCCGAAACGGCTCTCAATGATCCTGCCAAGCATATCCGAAGTTCCCGACGTAGACATAAAGGAGATGGCATTATCAAGAAACGGCACACGTGCAGTCACCGTTTCTCCGTCATCCTCATACACCGCCTCATCTAAGAAGCCGCGCGTGATAACGTTGACGAAAATGGCTTCCTCAACAACGTCTTCCATCGCCTCAAAGGAAAAAAGCTCTGCGGGAAATTTAGGAAGAATGCGGAAGGATGCCGCGTCGTACATAAGGCACAGCTCATTTTCTACTGCGCGCAAAAAGGAGTTGCGAACGATATACGGGAAAAAGGCGTGCACCTCGATGCGCAAGGGCTGCTTAGACACCAAAACGCGCAAGTCTCTTGCGTCCTCAAGCACCCGTCTGACGTCGCTGTCGGGCTTGTACTGTTTAAAATAATCAAAAAACTTTTTATCGTTAGCCATTTTTCCGGTCTTTCATTTTTAAGATTTCTGCAATCAAGGTCGGAACGATCTCGTCCGACTTTACACGCTCACCGGGGATACCGTGACGGAATATAATGCCCTCACCAAGTCCTCCTGCAACACCAATGTCCGCCTCACGTGCTTCTCCGGGACCGTTTACGATACAGCCCATAAAGGCAACCTTGATGGGCAAGGAGCGAAGAAAGAGCCTGTCCACCTCGTTTTCAAAGGCTTCAAGGAGGGGGATCAGATCAATTTTCGTTCTGCCGCAGGTGGGACAGGAAATGATATCCATGCCCTTATCTTCCAGAAGATCTAAGGCAGAAAGAATATTTCTTGCCGCTTTGACCTCTAAAACGGGGTCGGCGGTCAAGGAAACGCGCACCGTGTCACCGATTCCCTCGGAAAGAAGGGTGCCAATGCCGATGGCGCTTTTCGTCGTGCCTTGGGCAACGCCGCCCGCCTCGGTAACACCGAGATGAAGGGGGTAATCCGTCGCCTTAGCTAAAATGCGGTTTGCCACGATCATATCGGGAACAGAGGACGCCTTCACCGAAATGGCAATATCCTTGAAGGCACACGCCTCTAAAAGCTCTGCGTGATAAAGAGCGCTTTCCGCAAGCGCCTCGGGCGTGGGTGAGCCGTACTTTTCAAGAATAGACTTTTCAAGCGAGCCGCTATTCACGCCGATACGGATAGGAACACCTGCCGCGCGGCAAGCGTCGGCAACGGCGCGAACCCTATCCCCGTCACCGATATTACCGGGATTGATACGGATTTTATCAATGCCTGCCTCCACGGCGGCGAGAGCTATTTTATAGTCAAAGTGAATATCAGCAACCAAAGGCACCGAGATGCCCTCCGCCTTTAACGCCTTTACCGTTTCCACCGAACGAAGCGTGGGAAGCGCAAGGCGCACAATATCGCAGCCCGCGTTTGAAAGCGCGAGGACCTGCGCGCGCGTGGCACTTAGATCAAGCGGATCGGTATTGGTCATTGACTGAACGGAAACGGGCGCACCGCCGCCGATCAGCTTTCCGCCAACCGAGATCTGTCGGCTCACACGGCGGGAAGCAAGCTTTTCCTTCATTGTGACATTCCTTTCGTTTGCGTTTTCAAAAGATTATCCAAAGAGACTTTTAACGTCAAGAACAGTAATAAGAATAAACAGACCAAAGAAAAGAAGAAGACCTATGGTGTGGATCCTAGCCTCAATTTCCCTCGGTACAGGCTTTTTAGCGATCATCTCGATCAAAACGAACACAAGCCGTCCCCCGTCAAGCGCGGGAAGAGGCAAAAGATTGACAACGCCAAGATTGATGCTGATCAGCGAGACGAGACGCAAAACGAGAATGAACCTTCCAAAGCTGACCGTTTCTCCTATCGTTTCGGTAATACCGACGGGGCCGCTAACCGCCTCCACGCCGTATCTGCCCGTGATAAGATCAAAGAGCGACTCCCAAACCATTCTGACGGTGCAAGTGCCGCTGAACCAGGCGTCCGTTAGCACACTACCTACCGTTTTTTCCTTGGCATAGACTTGGAAATCTCGCGTACCGATCGTTTGACCGCTCTCGATCTCCGTAGGAAAGGTCACAGTTAAAGAGATCTCTTCCCCTTCGCCGTCACCGTTGGTGTCACGAAGCAAAACGACCTCCACAGGCTCAATTCCGCGGCGCATGATCTCATAGTCAAGCTCCATCATCGTGTGGACTCGCTTGCCACCGACCTCGGTGATCACGTCGCCCTGCATAAAATATTCGGAGGTAGAGGTCTCGCCCACCTTTAATTCGTCGGGAAAGCCCGCAACGGTAGTGGAGCCCATAACAGAGCCACACACCACGGCAAACATCAAAATAAAGCCAACCACCAAATTGACGATGCCGCCCGCCGCCATAACGATAAAGCGCTTCCACGGCTTCTGATTGGTGATGGCACGGGGATCGTCTGAAGGAGCGCTGTCGTCCTCTCCTTCTGCCGCCATACTGACGTAGCCACCAAAGGGGAGCATGCAGATCTTATAACGGATGCCACTCTTTTTGGAGTCAAACCATACGAGCTTCGGCCCCATACCGATGGAAAATTCGTACACCTTTACACCAAAGGCGCGCGCCGCTAAAAAATGCCCAAGCTCGTGCACGAATATAAGAAAACCGAACACAAGAATGGATATCAAAACCGTAATAACAACCATAAAACCAAACTTTCTAAAACAATGTTTACTTTTGAGCAACGAGTGCTCTTGCGTACTCTCTCGCTTCCCTGTCAAAGCCGATGCGAGAAGAAAGCGTGCTTGCGCTTTTTGCGTTTTCAAACGCCGTCACCGTCTGTGAGACGGTATCCATAATATCGGTAAAGCCGATGCGCTCTGCTAAAAAGGCTTCTACCGCAATTTCGTTGGCAGCATTGAGCACCGCAGGCACACCGCCGCCGAGAGAAATTGCACGAAATGCCAAATCAAGAAGCGGGAACGCTTCAAGGTCCGGCTCAAAAAACGTCAGCCTTCCAACGTCGGTCAAGGAAAGCGGCTTTGAAATGCCTTCTGCACGCTGAGGATAGGTGAGTGCGTATTGCACGCAAAGGCGCATATCGGGAACACCCATTTGCGCGATCACGGCACCATCAATATATTCTACGGCAGAGTGAATTATACTTTCGCGATGAACGATCACCCGCACCTGCTCGGGTTTTACCCCGAAAAGACGCACTGCCTCAATCACCTCAAAGCCCTTGTTCATCAGCGTCGCCGAGTCAACCGTTATTTTTTCTCCCATTTTCCAAGTGGGGTGCGCTAAGGTCTGTGCCTTGCTGACGGTGCGAAGCTGATCCTTTGAGCACCCAAAGAAAGGTCCGCCCGACGCGGTCAAAAGAAGCGAACGGATCTCTTCCCTATTCTTTCCGTCAAGGCACTGAAATATAGCACTGTGCTCACTGTCAACGGGAATAATGCGCGCTGAGCATTCCTTGGCTCTTTTTAAAAGGATATCACCGCCAATAACCAGCGATTCCTTGTTGGCAAGTCCCACCGTTTTGCCCGCCTCAATGCACGCGGAAAGCGGCGAAAGTCCCGCCTCGCCCAAAATGGAATGAATGACCGTCGTCGCCGGAGAGGCACTCACCGTTTCCAAAATATCTTTTTCAGAGGATAAAACCACCGTGCTTGTATCGGCAACGCGCACACGAAGGTCGCTTGCGGCTTCTTCTGAAGCCATAACCATAACGCGCGGGGAAAAACGGCGAAGCTGTGACTCGGCAAGCTTAACATTTCCCTTTGCGGTCAAAAAATCGACCTTCAAGCCGTGTCTTTCTATAACCTCAAGAGCCTGTGTGCCGACCGAGCCCGTTGATCCGAGAACGCCAACGGCTTCGGGAAAAGGCATTTTGTTCATTGTAAAATCACCTTTCAAAGTTGCAAAACGCCCTGCGTTATCTAAAAAGACAAGACAGGGCTGTTATTGTTTAAGCGAAAAAAGCGAAGCTGTCCGGAAGCATTGTGAAAAGCACAAGAAGCGCCGCCACAGCTATGATGGAATCAAAGCGGTCAAGAACGCCGCCGTGACCCGGCATCAGCCTTCCAAAATCCTTAACTCCGTGCTCACGCTTAATAAGGGAGGCGGTGAGGTCTCCTATTTGAGAGACGAAGGAGGAAAGCGCACCCGCAACGCCAAGCGCAAGATAATTCGGCACAAGTCCGAATGCTTTTTCCATAATAAAGGCGTAAAGGATAAAGCCGAGAATGCAAAAGACGATGCCGCCAAGGCTTCCCTCGATCGTCTTTTTGGGGGAGATCGCAGGACAAAGCTTGTGCTTTCCTAGGAAAACACCCGTAAAATACGCCATCGTATCGGTCACCCACGCGCCAACGAACACAAGCCCGTAAATGTAGGCGCCGCTCGGAAGAATCCTAAGAAAAGATACGGCAGAAAGCCCAACAGTCGCGTATACCGTTCCGAGCACCTGCTGTGCCACCAAGGAAAAAGGAATTTTTCCGTTCGATAGAACGGCAGACGTGAAACACACAAGCATATAAAAAACGGTGACAAGCGCGGCATAGCGAATAAAGCCGTTCGGCTCCTCGCGCAAAAAATGCGTAAGCATGGGAAGCAGCGCCGCATAAAGTAGCGAGGGAACGAGAAACTGATAGCGTCTCTTCATAGCGAGAGCGCCCGCCATTTCTATGCTTGCGATCAAGGATAGGATCGCTATGGCGATCGGCAAAACGACCGTTCCCGAGAAGTAAAGCACGGGAAGAAGAACGAGTATACCGATCACGCCCGATATAATTCTTGTTTTCATATCAAATTACCTTTCAAAGACCGCCAAAGCGACGGTGACGACCCTCGAAATCGGCAATTGCCTCATCGATCTCCTTCGTCGTCAGATCCGGCCAAAGGGTCGGTGTGAAGTAAAATTCGGCATATGCCGCCTGCCAAAGCAGAAAATTGGAAATGCGGTAATCGCCACCCGTGCGAACGATCAGATCGGGGTCGGGCGAGGCGGCGGTATAAAGGCAGTCGGAGATATCCTTCTCCGTAACAGCCGTCTTCCCTTCCGCAAGGAGCTTATTGACAGCGCTCGTGATCTCCGCTCTTGCACCGTAATTAAGCGCGATATTGAGCGTGTGCGTGCGGTCCTTTGTGATCTCCTCAAGGCGCTGTGCCTTCTCTCTTAATGCGGGAGCCAAGGGCGATTTGTCTCCAAGGAAGCATAGGCGTGCGTCGTAGTCCTTAAAGCTTTTCTCCGCATATTCGAGATAGCGAAGAAGAAGCTCCATAATAGCATCGACCTCGTGCTTCGGGCGCGACCAGTTTTCCGTGGAAAAGGCGTACACCGTCACAACGCCGATGCCTCGCTCAAAGCAATGGCGAACGGTGCGCTCAAACACATCCGCGCCCTTCTTATGCCCTGCCTCACGCGGTAGCCCGCGTTTTTTTGCCCATCTGCCGTTGCCGTCCATAATAAAAGCAATATGCTTTAAGGTGGAGGGAGCGACCTCTTGCTTTTTCCGCTTTTTTCTTTCAAACAAGATCAGATCTCCATAATCTCTTTCGTTTTTGCTTCGGTCATCTTATCAACCTCTTTAATGAAGCGGTCGGTCAGGTCCTGAACGGCCTTATCGCTGACCTTTACCTCATCCTCGGTCATTTCAGCGTTCTTCTTTGCCGCCTTGGTGGCATCGTTAGCATCACGGCGAACGTTGCGGATGGCAACCTTGGCATCCTCACCGTATTTAGCGATCTGCTTTGCCATTTCCTTGCGGCGCTCCTCGGTGAGCATGGGGAATACAAGACGGATGACCTTGCCGTCGTTCATAGGCGTGATGCCGAGGTCAGAGGCAAGAATGGCTCTCTCAATATCCTTAAGCGTGGTGGTATCCCAAGGCTGAATGGTCAGCGTGCGCGCGTCGGTTGCTTTAACAGCAGCCATCTCGGAAATGCCGGTGGGCGTACCGTAATACTCTACCTTGATGGGAGAAAGAACGTCAGCGCTGGCGCGACCTGCGCGAAGGGTGGACAGCGTATAAGCATAGCTGTCAAGAGTCTTTTTCATTTTTGCTTCAAAGGGCTTGCAATCGAGTTTCATAATTTTTCTCCTTGTATGACTATAATGTTTTTATTCAGTAATAACGGTGCCAAGCTTTTCACCCATAACGGCACGGTAAATGTTCTCGGGATCGGAAAGACCGAAAGCAAGAACGGGGATGCGGTGATCCATACAGAATGCCGTCGCCGTAGAATCCAGCGCCGTAAGACCCTTAGAAAGAATCTCGCTGTAAGAGATTTTTTCAAGCTTCTTGGCGGTGGGATCCTTGCGAGGATCTGCCGTATAGATGGCATCAATATTCTTCGCCATCAAAACGATATCCGCACCGATCTCAGCGGCACGCACGGCAGCCGCGGTATCCGTAGACAAAAACGGAATGCCAAGTCCGCAACCGAAAATAACGACCTTTCCTTCTTCAAGATAGGAGATAGCCTTGTTTCTTTCAAAGCTTTCCGCAAAGCGTTCCATAGGAACTGCGGTCATCGTTTTAGCGTCGATCCCTGCGGTAATAAACGCATCTTGAAGGGCTATGGCGTTGATGGCGGTAGCGAGCATTCCCATAGAGTCGGCTCTGGTAGCGTCCATATCCTTTCCCTGTCTTCCGCGCCAAATGTTACCTGCGCCAACGATAACGGCAACCTGAGTCTTAGCGGCAAGGCAACGCTTTAAGACCTCGGCAACCTTACCAACGAACTCATGATTGATCAAATCCTCGCCGCCTGCGGCAAGCGCCTCTCCCGAGAGCTTTAAAAGAACGCGGCGATACTTCGGTGTCGTTTCTGTCATAATTTTTTCGCTGTAAGCGATTCCTTCCATAAGTATGTTTTGTATATGAGTTGATTTTGCAAACTGTTTTATTGACCGAAAACTGTTTTTCGCTTTATCTTAAAGCGTCGATCGCCGCCTTGTAGTCGGGCTTTCCGAAAACGGCAGAGCCTGCCACGAGAACGTCAGCACCCGCATCTCTGACAATGGGAGCAGTCCCCTCGTGAATGCCACCGTCGACCTCAATGAGAACATTAAGACCGCGGCGCTCTATCTCCTTTTTAAGAGGCGGGATCTTTTCGCCGCAAAATGGAATGTATGCCTGGCCGCCGTATCCCGGCTCAACGGTCATAATGAGGATCATATCGCAGTCATTTAGATAGGGATAAAGAGCTTCTACGGGAGTATTCGGCTTAATCGAAAGACCGACCTTAGCGCCGCTTTCTCGAATGGCGGCAAGGGTCGCGGCAACGTCAGAGCAAGCCTCAAGATGAACGGTGATATAATCCGCACCCGATTTTTTAAACTCCTTGATGTAGCGAATGGGCTCCTCGATCATAAGATGCACGTCAAAGACCAGCGAGGAATGCGGACGGACCGATTTAATTACAGGGAAGCTAAAGCTCATATTGGGAACGAACGCACCGTCCATAACGTCAAGATGGACCCATTCGGCACCTGCCGCCTCAATAGCCTTGACCTCCTCTCCCATACGCGAAAAATCGCAGGATAAGACTGATGGAGATATTATCGTCATAAAAACCTTCCTTTTTGTCTACACTTTCTTAAAAGCATAGGATTTTTATTTTTAGGAGAAGCCCCCACCCGTGACGGTGTGCTCTCCGTTTCATACAATGTATAAGAGGAAAATCCGTATCCGAAGATGCCCAAGGACGTAAAAGCCGTACAGACGTATGAAGCAACGGGTATGGACGGATACTTTAAGAGCTGCCCTTGGCGGCTCTTTTTATTTTTTCACACAGATACAAACAGCGTGCGCAGCAATTCCCTCTTCTCTGCCGGTAAAGCCAAGATGCTCCTCCGTTGTCGCCTTGACGTTCACGAGCGACTCGTCGGCAGAAAACACGATAGCAATATTCTTTTTCATTTCCGGAATATAAGAGGCAAGCTTCGGCTTTTGCGCGATGACGGTCGCATCGATATTACCGATACCAAAGCCCTTTTCCTTCATCAGCTCGCAAACTCGCTTTGCCAAAAGCATACTGTCGGCATCCTTATACGCATGATCCGTATCGGGAAAATGGCGACCGATATCTCCTTCGCCCAATGCACCGAGAACCGCGTCCATAACGGCGTGAAGAAGCACGTCCGCATCCGAGTGACCGAGAAGCCCCTTTTCGTGCTCCACGCATACGCCTCCGAGGATAAGCCTTCTTCCCTCTACCAAACGATGCACGTCATACCCGTGACCGATCTTTACATCAAAGGACATAACCTTCTCCTTTTATTCTTCTTCGCGACGCGCCGCTAATATCGCCTCCGCAATTTTAAAATCCAGCGGCGTTGTCAGCTTGATATTTTCATTTCCCGTATCCACCATTTTCACCGCCTGTCCGACGCGCTCAACGAGCATATTATCATCGGTAATGCCATCGTCATCCTTCGCAGAATAAGCGGCGGCTCGGTAAAGATTGATCTCAAAGATCTGAGGGGTTTGCGCCCTGTATATGTGCTCCCTGTCAAGCGTTTCAACGATATAGCCATTTTCGTTCACGCGCTTCACCGTATCTACGGAGGCACAGCCGGCGCTTGCCGCACGAACGGCATATGCCGCAGAGGCGACCGACGCGATCGTCTTCGGAGTGACAAGGCAACGGGCGGCATCGTGAAAGGCGACGAATTTCGTGCATTTGGATACCGAGCGCAGACCGCGAAGCGCGGAAAGGCGGCGAGTTTTTCCGCCCGATACGATGCGCGTTAGCTTCGTTAGCCCGTATTCCTTTGCCAAAAGAGCAACGCTTGAAAGCTCCTCCTTGCGTGAAACGATAACGATCTCGTCTATATATTCCGATTTTTCAAACGCGATCGCGGAACGCATTAAAACGGGAATGCCGTCAAGAAGCATCAGCTGCTTCGTTAATCCATCCTCCGACTGCATCCGACTGCCAACGCCGCCCGCCAAAATAATAGCGGTCGTATAAGGACGGCGTTTGCCCTTTAACGCGCGAAGCACGGCACCGATACGGTAGGTAATGCTCATACGGTATTCCCTTTCCTTTTATTTTCTGTGATATACGAAATAGGCAATGTAGGACCTAAGGCGGCCGCCCTCCTCGAGATTTTTAGCGGTTAAGACCACGCCGTCACCCGAAAGAAGATACGATGCTTCAAGCTCGGCAATGTCGGCACGCAAAAGTATTTTCTCAGAGGAAAAAAGAAGCAAGGTATTGTCGCGCACAGAAATCGAACCGCCGCGCCCCACCACGTTGTCGTTGCCATTCTCGCGCTCGGTAACGTATTTGATCACCTGACCGTGAAGCTCAAGAGCGCGCTTTGTGCCGGTCGCATTCGAATTCTTTGATTTCAAGCTCTTCAGTTTATCTAAAAAACCCATAAATACAGCCTCTTTTCTTTATCTAATATAGTATAACACATAATTTAAGATATGTAAACACCTTTTTTATAAAACTTTTGTATGCAAAAAAGAGAAATTTAACGCACCACTGTACACCACCCCTTTCTCTGTTTTTCGCTTCTTTGCGTGCAAAGAGGGCTCTTTGCGCTTGCTGTTTCTGATTTTTGTGCATTTTTGCCAAAAATAGGATTGAATTTTCTACATATGTTTTTTGTGATTTTTTCATTTACCTATTGAAAAACAACGATTTATTTGTTAAAATAGTCTTGTAGTGGTGCAAAGTGGTGCAAAATGATTAAAAGTGTTCCATTTGAGCATCAAAAAGGCTAAACTTGGAAAGGAGTATATGTATGTCGTTTGAAGGCGTATCGTTTTACGGTGAATACAGACACGTAATTGACGCGAAGAACCGTTTGTTCATCCCCGCGAAGATGCGCGACGATCTCGGCGAGCGCTTTTTCGTAACGCGAAAGATCAGCGAGCCTTGCTTGGTTATATACTCCGAGGCAGAGTGGCAAAACTTCTCCTCCAAGATCAAGTCTCTTCCCGATTCCAAAATGGGGAAAATCAAGCAGTTTGTTTTTTCTCAAACCGCAGAGCTCACCCCCGACTCGCACGGACGCATCCTTCTTCCCGCAAACCTTACCTCGTACGCGAGTCTTGAAAAGAACGTTGTCATTGCAGGTGCCGGTGACCAGATCCAGATCTGGAACGAGGCCGCTTGGGATAAGACCCAAAGCGAGATCAACCTTCCCGAGCTTTTGGAGACCCTCGCGGAATACGGTCTTTAATGCCCGTACGAAAGGCGTTTTATGGATACGATTGTTTTTTCACACTACTCAGTGCTTCTTAACGAATGCATTGAGTCGCTCAATATCCGCGACGGCTACACCTACGTAGACTGTACGACGGGCGGCGGCGGACATTCGCTTGAGATCGCCAAGCGCTTAGGACCAAACGCAAGGCTTCTCTGCTTTGACCGCGACGAAGACGCGATTAAAGCCGCATCGCAAAGGCTTTCGCCCTATGCCGATAAGATCACCTTTATCCACGAAAATTTCTCTGCACTCGGCGACGTGCTCGACGATCTTAAAATCAACAACCTCGGCGGCGTGCTTGCTGACCTCGGCTGCTCCTCTTACCAGTTTGACACCCCAGAGCGAGGCTTTTCCTACCAGCACGACGCGCCCTTAGATATGCGCATGGACAGAACCGCCGTGCTTGACGCGAAAGCGGTGATCAACACCTACTCCGAGGAAGCTCTCAAACGAATTCTTTGGGAGTACGGCGAGGAAAAATTCGCGCCGCGCATCGCCTCCTTTATTGTAAACGCAAGAAAAAAGAAGGAGATCCTCACAACGCACGAGCTGGTGGACATCATAAGAGCCGCCATTCCCTCCTCCGCGCGAGAAGGCGGACACCACCCTGCAAAGCGTACCTTCCAAGCCATTCGTATTGAGGTCAATGGCGAGCTTGACGCGATCGAGCCTACCGTCAGAGGTGCGGTCTCTCATTTGTCCGAGAGCGGCAGATGCGCGTTTATCTCCTTCCAATCGCTCGAGGACCGTATCATCAAAAAAACCTACCAAGACCTGGCAAGCGGCTGTGAGTGTCCCCGTGACTTCCCCGTTTGCGTGTGTGGAAAATCCCCCAAAATCAACATTTTAACAAAAAAACCTATTCTCCCCTCTAAGGAGGAGTTAGCGATCAATCCCCGTTCTCGCAGCGCAAAGCTTCGCGTTGCCGAGAAATTATAAGAAAGGAATTTACTATGAACCGTTTTGCTTTCGAGTCCAACATTGAATTCAATCCCCTTTTCGAGAAGATGCGCGAGCGTTTTTGTGCAGAAGGTACCGTTGCTGAGCAGTTAGCAAAGCGTGCGGCAGAATATAAAAAGTCTAGCGCAAAGCGCCCCACCGCCGAGCAGCATATGAAGGTTGGAAACTCTCTTCCGAAGAATGCGCCCGCGGCTGCGACCAAGAAAAGAAAATTCTTCACCCTTGGAAACGTTGGAAGTGCTTGCATGCTTCTTCTCGTTGCCGGCACCGTGCTCTTCTCGGGTGCCGCGATCGGCACGCTTCGCGATGGCAGTGCCGAGGGTGCTACCGTTTTAGAAAACAGGGGCGCAAGGGCTGAGGATTCCATGGTACTCTTTGAGAACGTGGCAAGCGAGAGCGTTCAAAACGATTTTGAGCTGCTTGACCACTCCGCTCTTATTTAACACATAAAAACGAATATTATCCCATAAGATGATAGCGACGACCGCAAGGCGTCGCTATCTTTTTCTTTTTTCCGAAAGGACTCTATATGCTTGAAGGATTAAACAAAAAAACCGCTATACACGGCAAGCGGTTGAAAATTTTTCTCTCGCTGCTTGCCCTTTTGCTTTTATTCTTGCTTTTTACCCTCTTTAAGCTTCAAGTGCTTGGGTACGAGGATTATCAAAAAAAGGTAATAGAGCAAGTCACCGTCGGCTCTTCCCTCGCCGCCGAGCGCGGTATCATATACGACAGAAACGGCACGGTTTTGGCGAAAAACAAAACCGTTTACCGCATCTACATATCCCCCGTTGACATCAAAAGGGCAAGCAAAAGAAAAAACGCCGAGTTTGATAAGGTGGTAGCCAAAGGACTCTCTGACCTTTTATCCGTTGATTACGAGGAGGTATACAAGAAGGCACAGCTAAGCGCATATTTGGATCAAACGGTCAAGCGCGACGTAGACGAGGAATCTGCCAAAGCCGTGCTTGCCTACGCCAAGGAAAACGGACTTTCCTCTATGATACACGTTGAAGCGGGAAGCAAGCGCTACTACCCCTTATCCTCACTTGCTTCTCACACCATCGGCTTTACGGGAAGCGACAATCAAGGGCTTTTCGGCATTGAGGCATATTATAACGGCATTTTAAGCGGAAGTGACGGTAAATATATGACCGCGGTAGATTCGCGCGGCATACGGCTTCCCATCTCATACAGCGATTTTATCAGCGCAAAAAACGGATACAGCATTACGACAACGCTTGATGCCTACATACAAAGCGCTCTTGAGCATGAGCTTGAGGAAGCGATCATTGCCTCCGACGTGAAAAACCGTGCGACAGGGGTGGTCATGAACGTGAAAACGGGTGAAATTCTGGCTATGGCAACTGCGCCGAGCTTTGACCTAAACTCGCCTTATACCCTCGACGAGGCTTCCCATGCCAAGCTTATTTCCGCCAATTACGCCCCCGACAGCAAGGAATACAGAACCCTGCGAAGCGAGCTTCTTTATACGATGTGGCGAAACAAAGCCGTCAGCGAGCTATACGAGCCCGGCTCTACCTTCAAGATCATCACCTCTGCCGCGGCGCTGGAGTCGGGTGCGGTGAGCGCGTCGACCCACTTTTTCTGCCCCGGATACTATATCGTTGGCGGCAGGCGCATATCCTGCCACAAAAGAAACGGACACGGCTCCTTGACATTTGCCGAGGGGCTTATGCAATCCTGCAACCCCGTTATGATGCAGTGCGCTGAGCGCACGGGCAAGGAGGCGTTTTACGGATATTTTCAAGGCTTTGGATATAAAGGGAAAACAGGCATCGACCTTCCCTCTGAGGCACTCGGGATTTTTCACTCCTATTCTTCGCTCGGCACAACGGAGCTTGCCACCGCCTCCTTTGGTCAGCGCTTTAAGGTGACACCGATCACCCAGCTGGTTGCCGTTGCCGCCGTGGCAAACGGCGGCATAGGGGTTACCCCTCACCTTCTCTCTTCCATCAGCGACGAAAGCGGAAAAGTACTTTTTACCTACAAAACAAGTGAGAAGGAGCGTATCATATCCGCAAAGACCGCCTCCCTCGTTGCCTCTATTTTGGAGGAAGGCGTTTCAGGAAACGGAGGCTCTAAAAACGCATACGCCGACGGCTACCGCATTGCCGCAAAAACAGGTACGAGCGAAAAGTTCGACATTCTTGACGCAAGCGGTCGCTCTTATTTGCGCGTTGGCTCTTGCGTTGCCTTTGCGCCCTTTGATAACGCCGAGGTTGCCGTTATATTCATCGTAGATGAGCCCACCTCCTTCAACAAATACGGAAGCGTTACCGCCGCGCCCTTCGTTTCTTCCCTGATGGAAACCATTCTTCCCTATCTCGGCATTGAAAAGGTGAAAAGCGAAGAAACTGTAGAAATCCCTGACCTTGTCGGACTTTCCGTCGGCAAGGCGAAATCCGCGGTCTCCTCTCTCGGTCTTCCCACCAGCGTCATCGGCAAGGGGGAAATCGTCCTTTCTCAATCCCCCGCAAAAAGCGAGAGCATCATTAAAAACGGCGGTCACGTGATCCTTTATACCGAGGAAAGCAAGGTGCGGGAATGCTCAGTGCCAAGCGTTGTCGGCAAAAGCTTAAAGGAAGCCTCCGTCCTTTTAACGAACGCGGGCTTAAACGTTCGCATACGCGGAGCAAAGGGAGGCAAAAACGCCGAGGGCGCAACCGTTGTTTCCCAGTCCCTGCCACCGAAAAGCAAGATGAGTGAGGGCTCGGTGATAGAAATTTTTATTTTACATAGCGAAGACAGCGAATAAAGGAGGGCGTGTTTTGAAGCTATCAGAGTTACTTCCAAGCGGTGCGTACCGCGCAAGCATATCCGCCGAAAGGGTGGATATAAAGGGATTATCCGATCACACCGAAGAGGCAAGGGAGGGCGATGCCTTCATAGCCAGACGGGGCAAGCGATTTGATCCGTTGCATATGCTCTCGAAAATGGAAAGCGTCGGCGTTCGGGCGATCATACTGGAGGAGGGGCATCACATCCCCGTGAAAAGTAATATCCCCTGCTTCTTCGTCAAGGATATCGAAGAAACGCGAGCCAGCCTTTGGAGCAAATATTTCGGGGTGCCGCAAAAGGACCTCACCGTTATCGGCATCACGGGAACCAACGGAAAAACCACAACGGCGCTTATTCTCTCACACATACTGAACGCCTCGGGAAGAAAATGCGGCTATATCGGCACTCTCGGCGTTTTTTCCGGTGGACGGGCGCGGGAAGAATTGAAGGAAGGGACGCTGACGACACCTTCGCCAAAGCACCTTTTCGGCGCACTACGCGCCTTAAAGGACGACGGCTGCAAGTACGCCGTTTTAGAGGTCTCCTCGCACGCCTTGGAGCAAAAGCGCGTGCTGCCTATTTCCTTCACCGTATCGGCATTCACCAATCTTTCCGAGGACCATCTTGATTACCACGAAACGATGGATGCCTATTTTGAAGCCAAAGCACTCCTTTTTAGGCAGTCTTCGCACGCGCTGATCAATATTGACGACCCATACGGGCGAGCGCTCTACAAAAGATTGATGATCAAAAAAAGCTCTCTTGGCATTCTTTGCAATGCCGATCACTCACTTACCGATCTGAATGAAAAGGAAGGAAGCGGCGCACAATATACCTATCGCGCAAGGGGAGGCTCTATACCTTTGAAAACCAACCTTTTGGGAAGCTTTAACCTCTACAATTCCCTCACCGCCGTTTCCTTGGCGAGAATGCTTGGCGTTGATGCAAAAGATATCCAAACGGGGCTTTTATCTCTCCCCGTGATTCGAGGCAGAATGGAAAAGCTAATCTTCAAGGAAAAAGCGCCGCCGTTTTCCGTTATTATCGACTACGCGCACACACCCGACGCGCTCAAAGCGGCTATTTGCTGTGCAAAGCGCTTCACGCGAGGGCGCGTTATCGCCGTGTTCGGTGCAGGCGGTGACAGAGAAAAGGAAAAGCGAGCAAAAATGGGCACCGTTGCGGAGCGCTATGCCGACTTTTCCTTTATCACGACAGATAACTCACGGAGCGAGGAAACGCTCTCCATTATCCGCGACATTTTAAGCGGTATGCCGAAGGAAGAAAAGCGCAAGGTGGTATCCAACAGAAAAAACGCGATTGAGGAAGCCTTGTCCGCCGCCAAGGATGGGGACACGGTTTTGCTTCTTGGTAAGGGCCACGAGGAATATATGGTGACAAAGGAAGGCACCGTTCCGTTTTCGGAAAAAAGCATTGTATACGCTTTTCTTCTTGAAAGAGGCTATCAATGACCGTAGAGTTAAAGGCGGGCAAGAGCTTGCTATCTGCCGTCGCCAAGGATATGGACGCTACGCTTGTAGGCGAGGATCGCTTGATTTTTCGCCTTTGCACGCATTCGGAGCAGATCAAGGGCGGAGAGCTGTTTTGCGCACTTCTCGGAAAGGACGACGGATTTTATTACATTCAGCGTGCCAAAAAGCACGGTGCCGCCGCCGTGCTTTGCGACCGTGTGCCTTCGGTGGATATTCCTTATATTCTGGTTCCCGACGTGATCGCGGCGTTAGGAAAATGGGCGCACGCTGTCAGATGCAGGCATTCGGTCAAATGCATTGCAGTTACGGGTAGTGTGGGGAAAACGAGTACGAAAAACGCTATTTTTTCCGTATTGAAAAAGCACTTCCGCACGCACGCCACAGAGGGCAACTACAACAATCTTTTAGGCGTTCCCTTCACCGTCCTTTCTATGCCGAAGGACACCGAGGTATTGATTACCGAGCTTGGAACAAACCGAAAGGGAGAGATCAAAGCGTTATCAAAGATCGTTTGCCCAAGCCACGCCGTTATAACCGCCATTGGCAACGCTCACATAGAGGCATTTGGCGACAGAATGGGCGTATTAGAAGAAAAGCTTGGTATCCTTTCGGCAATGGAAACGGGCGGGATCTTATTCATTCCCGATGATGAAGATTTGCTCAAAAAAGACTTTGAAAATATCCTTTGCTTGCCCGTATCCCCCGAGCCCTCCGCGATGCCTGACATAGCCACGGCAAGAGCGCTTGGCTTTGCAAAAAGCATTGCGCTCGCTCTCGGAATAAGCGAGGAGGATATAAAAAGGGCGCTCCCGCACGCAAAAGAATGCGCGTCGCGGCGAAAGGAATGCGTCGCGGAAGGAATTTACCTGATTGATGACGCATATAACGCCTCGCCCGAATCTATGCTTGCCGCCTTTTCATATTTGAAAAGTAAGGCTATCGGGCGGCGCTTGCTCGTTCTTGGCGATATGCTGGAGCTTGGCAAGGAAGCCCCGCGCTTACACCGAGAGATAGGAAAAGCGGCGGCAGAATGCGCAGACGTCCTCTTCCTTTTCGGGAGCTTCAAGGAATACTATGCGCAAGGCGCTGCCGCCTCAGAGAAAAAAACGGTAATTCGTCTTCTAAGGGATGCAAGCGCGAAATCGCTTTCAAGGGAAATTTTAAGCGAAATCAAAAAAGGCGATACGCTTTTGTTCAAGTCGTCTCATGCCCTACACGCCGACGAAATTTGCGCGGCGATCATCAACGAGCTAAGCAGAAAAAAATAGAAAGGATAGAAAACAATGCTTGCCCTTACCCTCCTTTTGTTTTTCGGCACACTCACTTATACCGCCTTACTTACCCGACGACTGATCCCGATCCTGCGTGCCAAAAAGATGGGGCAAAGCATTTTGAAGATCGGTCCCGTTTGGCACAAGGATAAGGAGGGAACGCCGACGATGGGCGGCATTGTCTTTTTGTCCGGCATCGTTGTTTTTTCCATGCTCGGCTGCTTTCTTTTCGAAAAGGAGGGCTTGCTTCCCCTTGGGATCGCAGTTTTGTTTGCCGTTTTAAACGGTGCTTGTGGCATTATCGACGACGCCGCAAAGCTCAAAAACAAGCAAAACCAAGGACTTCTTCCTTGGCAGAAGATCGTTTTGCAAAGCGCATTCGCTTTTTTGTTTCTTTATCTTTGGGAAACAAAGATCGCAAGCTCCCTCCCCCTCTACCTTCCCTTTTTACCGCTTTTTATAGATTATAGCCTCGTTGCGTATTTTCTTCTTTTTCTGCTTCTCGTCGGTACGGTCAACTGCACAAATCTTACCGACGGCATCGACGGGCTTTGCAGCACGGTCGTTTTTATCATATCGGTATTTTTCTTTATAGAAGGGTATCTTGCAAAGAACGTAGCGCTTCTCTCTCTCGGCGCTTCCGTGGCGGGCAGTATGCTCGGCTTTCTTTTGTTCAACCACCACCCCGCCCGTATTTTTATGGGGGACACAGGCTCGCTCTTTCTCGGGGGCTTGGTGTCGTCAGGAGCGTTTTTACTTGGCAAGCCACTTTCCGCCTTGGTCTTTGGATTTCCCTTTGTTTTGGAGGGGGCTTCCGTGATCTTACAGGTTCTCGTATACAAAAGAACTCGCCGCCGTCTTTTTTTGATGGCACCGATACACCACCACCTTGAAAAGCGAGGATGGAGCGAAAATAAGATCGTTTACGCATTTATGGCTTTGACGCTTGCCTTTTGCTTTACAGCGCATTTTTCTTAAGGGGGAAACATGACGAAGCACGGCTTTTATATTCACACGCCCAAAGGAGAAGCAAAGCAAGAAAGAAAAGGAAGGCTCGCCCCTTTACTAAAAAAGGAAACGGGCGTTGACCGCATTATGCTTTTGACAGTGATCGCACTTGGCATTTACGGATCCTTTATGATATGCAGCGCCAGCACCGCATACGCTGATGTTCGTTTCTCAGATCCCTATTATTTTGTGCGCCGACAGGCACTTTGGGCAAGCCTCGGCATTGCCTCTATGCTCGTTTTTTCTCGCATATCACTTGAAAAGATCAAAAGATATGCACCCGCCATATACGGAGCCACCCTTTTTCTGCTTTTGCTCGTTCCTATTTTCGGCACAGAGGCGGGCGGTGCAAAGCGCTGGCTCTCCCTCGGCCCCTTCACCTTCCAGCCCTCCGAGCTTGCCAAAAGTGCTTTGGTGTTAATGCTCGCATATTACTTTTCCTCGCCCAAAACGCGCTCTCGGCTTTATAAAGGGAGGAAGGGGTCGTTTTTATACGGGATACTGTACCCTCTTTTGTTCCTCATCACGCTTTGCGCCTTTATTCTACCCGAAAAGCACCTTTCTTGCATTATCATTCTCGGCACGCTTGCCATATCTATGATATTTTTAGCGGGCGGCAACGGAAAAATACTTGGCTTTATGTGCGGCGGAGGCGGTCTTTCGGTCGCCACCTTCGCGCTTGCGGTGGAATATACGCGTCGAAGAATTACCATTTGGTTAAACCCCGAGCTCTATCCGAGAGACGGCGGATGGCAAACCCTTCAAGGCTTGATGGCAATCGGCTCAGGAGGAGTATTTGGACTTGGATACGGCGAGAGCCGATTAAAATATCTTTACGTTTCCGAGCCGCAAAACGATTTTATTTTCACCATCATTTGTGAGGAGCTTGGCTTTATCGGGGCGCTTTCGGTGCTTGCCCTTTTCGCCGTTTTCGTTTGGCGTGGCACGCTGATCGCCGCAAGGCACCCCGACTCCTTTTCCTCTCTTGCCGTTATGGGGCTTACCTTAAAGGTCGCAATTCAAGTTCTTTTGAACGTTTGCGTTATCACGAACACACTTCCCAACACGGGCATATCTCTGCCCTTCTTCAGCTACGGCGGATCCTCCCTTGTCATGCTTTTTGCGGAAATGGGGCTGATTCTTTCTGCATCTGCCGATTCACATATACCACGATAAAAAGGAGACGCATATGAGGGTATTACTTGCCGCAGGTGGGAGCGGCGGACACATCAATCCTGCCTTGGCGATGGCTCAAATGATACGGCGAAATGATCCCGAAGCCAAAATTTTCTTTGCGGGCAGACCCTCCTCTATGGAGGAGAGTATCTTTCAAGACGCCGGCTATCCTTTCTTTGATATACGCATTGAGGGGCTTCAAAGAAAAATATCCTGCCGAAATTTACGTTCAGCTTTTTATGCTTTGAGCGCTCCCAGAGAGGCAAAAAAGATCCTAAAGGAAGTACGTGCAGATCTGGTGATCGGCACGGGTGGGTACGTTAGCTATCCTTTTATCAAGGCGGCGCGAGCCTTAAAGATACCGTCCCTTCTTTTTGAAGCCAATGCGACCCCGGGGCTTTGCGTTCGTCTTTGTGAAAAAGCCGCCTCTCGCACGCTGCTTCAATTTGAGGAATGCCTCTGTCATATGCGCTATCCTTCCAAGGCACGTGTGATCGGCGCTCCTTTAAGAGAGGAGTTCTATTCCGTCACGCGCGAGGAAGCACGCTCGGTTCTCGGAATACCGAAGGACGTTTTTTTCTTTCTCTCCTTCGGGGGGAGCCTTGGTGCCGCCGAGATCAACCGCGCCTGCCTTGATGCTATGGATAGACTAAGGGGAAAAAATGGGATACTTCACGTTCACGCAACGGGAAGCCGCTATTATGAGGAAGCCGTCAAAAAACGTCCGGCATATAAGGACGACAAGCACGTTTTGCCCTATATTGAGAAAATGCCGCTTTATATGAGCGCCGCCAATCTTATCCTTTCAAGAGCGGGAGCTATCACGTTGGCGGAGATCTCTCGCCTCGGTCGCGCCTCGATCCTTGTGCCTTCTCCAAACGTTAGCGGCGACCACCAAAGGATCAATGCCTATGCGTATCAAAAGAAGAACGCCGCGTGGGTGATGGAGGAAAAATATCTTAACGGAAACACTATTGCCTCAAAGGTGCTATCCCTTCAAAAAAACGAAGGAAACCTCCTCTCTGCCGAAAGAGCGGTAAGACAGTTCGACAAGGAGGAAACACCGCTTCTCTTCGCCGCCGTTTTAAAAGGACTTTACGAATGAGAGCAATTGCCGTGCCTTTGATCCGTTGGCACGGCTTTTTTGTATTCTGCCGAAAAATTAGTTCCGTTTTCTGATTTTAAATTGTTAACTATTTATGAAATTTCAAAAAGCGCTTGCAAATACTATAAAAGTAATGTAATATAGAAATATAGGGAAAAAGCGTGCGGTTTCGCTCCGCACTAAACAAAATACAGGATGAAAAAACGGAGGATAAATTATGCCCTACGAGATGATGAACGACGGAATTTTCAGCGGTGTACGCATTAAGGTTGTGGGTGTCGGCGGAGGCGGCGGAAACGCTGTTGAGCGCATGATCTCCACCAATATTCGCGGTGTTGAATTCGTTGCGGTAAACACCGATGCTATGGTTCTTCAAACCTCAAACGCTTCTCAAAAAATCATTATCGGTGAGAAGGTCACCAAGGGCTTCGGTGCAGGCGCAAATCCCGAAACGGGCAAGCGCTCCGCAGAGGAAAGCATCGAGGCGATCAAGGAAATGCTCACCGACACGGATATGGTATTTATCACCGCAGGCATGGGCGGCGGAACCGGTACGGGTGCAGCTCCCGTCATCGCACAGGCGGCAAAGGATATGGGCATTTTAACGGTCGGTATTGTAACCAAGCCCTTCGCATTTGAGGGTCGCCGCAGAATGCTCCAAGCAGAAGAGGGTATCAAGAATCTTAAGCAGTTCGTTGACTCTCTTATCATCATTCCCAACGAAAGTCTGAAGCAGGTATCCGATACCCGCATCACGATGATCAATGCCTTTGAGATCGCCGACGACGTTTTGCGCCGCGGTGTTCAGAGCGTTTCCGAGCTGATCAACGGCACAGGCTTCGTTAACCTTGACTTTGCGGACGTTACCTCGGTTATGAAGAACGCCGGCTTTGCTCATATGGGTGTTGGTAGCGCAACGGGCACGGAAAAGGCTCAGCTTGCCGCTATGGCAGCCATCTCCTCTCCCCTGCTTGAAACCTCTATCGCAGGCGCTATGGGTATTCTCGTTAGCATTACCGCATCGCCCGACGTCAGCCTTGAGGACGTAGATATTGCTTCCTCGATGATCCAAGAGGAGGCTCATCCCGATGCCAACATCATCTGGGGCGCTTCCTTTGATCCTGCTCTTGAGGACGAAATGCGCGTTACCATCATTGCCACCGGCTTTGAAAACGCACAGGAGACCGCCGAGGCAGCTCCCGCTCCCGCAACGACCGCAGTTCCCCGCCAGAACCTTGGTGGTGGCTACGGTATGACCCAGCAGCCTATGCGTCCCTCTGCGACAGCACCGCGTCCTGCCGCCCCCGCAGCTCCCGTTGCTCCTGCCGCTAATGCACCTGTTGCCCCCGCTCCCGCACAGCCTGCTGACAGTGGTGATGCCTTCGGAAGCCTCACGGACGACGATTTCGGCGAGATCATGAATATTCTCAACCGTTCGAAGAAATAAGCCTACATAAAGAAAAATCCGATCTTCTCGCGAAGATCGGATTTTGTTTTATAGGCGAAATTACTTTTGCGCTCTTTCCTTCTTCCAAAGATAGAAGATCGGAGCAAGAGAAAGAAGAAGCACTGCCGCTGCACCGATAAAGATGGCGGGGATCGGAACCTCTTTAATTACACCAAGCTCCTCGTAAACGCCGCCGTCGCTGTTTTTAATGATCAGCGAGCCGATAAAGGGACCTACTACCATAGGAATAAGGACTTGGAAAATCATTCGTATGCCTTGGAAAAGTCCCACCTTGCTTTCCGGTGTTTTGTCCCTGATCAAAGCTGAGAGCGCGGCGTTAACGAACATATATCCGCCCATCATAACGATGCCCGCAAGAATCACGGGAAGCGTGGCGCGAACGAAGAACATCAAAATAAGACCGACAAGCATAACAAAGACCGAAGGAAGAACAAAATTCAGCTTTCCAAGCTTATCCATAAGACGACCGCTCAAAATGCTTAACAGAGATGCTACGATAAGAACCACGCCCAAAATAATAGCGTAATTATCCAGCTTCAAGTAATTTTGAATATAAATGATGAGGTAAGGGAAAAAGACCTGTACGGCGATGTTGAAGATGCCAAAGGCACAAAGCGCAATATAAAGAAGGGCGTTCTCCTTAATTACGGAAGGACGGAAGCCATAGAAGATATTTTTGATATAAGAGTCGCGGCGCGGCTTCGGTGTCTCCTTTGGAAGAAGGAAAAGAGCAAGCAAGCCGACCGCAACGACAAGTCCTCCGAAGATGAGGAAGAACTCACGCCAGCGCCCCTCCTTCGTCATACCGTCGAAAAGTCCGAATATAACGAGCATAGAGATCAAAGGCAGAGTAACGAGCACCGTTTCTACCCTTCCGCGATTACCGTCGCTCGTGCTTTCCGTAATCATGGAATTGAAGGCAGCGTCGTTTGCCGTCGAGCCGAAGAATGTCATAACGCAATCAAGGGCAACAACGAAGACCGTTGCCACAAGCGCCGCGTTTGCCATAGGAAACAGAGTGCCGATGGCATCAACGGAAACAAAACCGAAGGCGGCGGTAGCAACGCCCCAAAGAAGATAACCAACAACAATAAAGGAGCGGCGACGACCGAGGCGGTCGGACAGCGCACCCATAAAGAGCGTGGTAAGTGTGGCAACGATACCGCTTGCCGCAACCATCGCGGCGATCGCATCAGAGGAAGCTGAGACGGTATTGTAGAGGAATACGTTTAAATACATATTCTCTATCGTCCATGCAAACTGACCTGCAAGACCGAGCACCAAAATGAGGACCCAAAGTTTTGCCGAAAGCTTTTTGTTTTCCATACGAATTCCTTTCATTTTCGCCTCAAAAGGCGTTTTTCCATATAGCTCTTGCTTTTTTAATAAAAACGTGTTAAAATATATAAAATGCAAAAACGGCACAGACGCACAAAGCGCTTGTGAGAGAGGACAAAGCCCTATGCATCTTCAAGAATCGGGAGAAATGTATCTTGAAACCATTCTCCGTCTTTCCAAGAAAAACAACTCTGTACGCGCCATTGACGTTGGCGAGGAAATGGGATATTCCAAGCCCAGCGTAAGCCGCGCTATCGGCCTTCTTAGGCGTGCGGGATACGTTGTGGCAGACAAGGACGGGCATCTTGCGCTTACGGAAAGCGGAAAAGATATTGCCGAAAAAATATACGAGCGCCACACGCTCTTCACGCGCCTGTTGATCACCTTTGGGGTAGACGAGGCGGTGGCCGTTAAGGACGCTTGCAAGATGGAGCACGCGATCAGCGACGTTTCCTTTGAGGCAATCAAAAAATATATGGCTGAAAAAATGAATTAAAAGGACATAGGAAGAAACCTCGCGGAAGGCGAGGGTGCTTTTTTCTTAACGGACGCCGTAAAGAAGCTCGCCGTAGGTAGGCACGGGCCAATGCGCACGGTCCGTGATGCTTTCCGCATAGTCGATCATCTCGCGAAGCTTTTCCATTCGGGGCGCAAGCTCGTCGCGCACGCGGTCGCCGCGACGGGTAACGTCCTTTTCCTTGCGGATCTCAACGACAAGAGCCTCCATATTCTCGCAAAGAACGAAGGCGTTAGAGGATATATCGGAAAGCGCGCGAAGCGTTTTTTCCTCATAGGAGGTGTCGAGCTTCATACGAAGCGCACGCTTTGCACCGATCGCTTCGGAGAGCACCTTGGTATATTTGCAAATGGCGGGTATGAACTCACGGCGCGCCATTTCGATCATCGTCAGCGCCTCGATAATATTGATCTTGCAATAGTTGCTTAAGGTAATACGGTGACGGGAGATGATCTCGTTTTTGCTGAGGACCTTGTGCTTTAAGAAAAGCTCAACGTTCTTTTCGTCGGCAAAGTGTGCAAGCGCGTCGGGGGTCGTTCTGTAATTGGAAAGACCTCTCTTCTCTGCTTCCTTGACCCACTCGCTTCCGTAGCCGTTGCCGTTGAAGATAATGCGCTTATGCGCCTTAATGGTGTCACGGATAAGGTCGTGGAGCGCACCGTTAAAGTCTTTGGCACCCTCAAGCTTGTCCGCAAAATCGGATAAGACCTCGGCAACCGCCGTGTTGATCATCACGTTGGGGGTTGCGATAGAGGCAGATGAGCCGAGCATACGGAACTCAAACTTATTACCCGTAAAGGCAAAGGGCGAGGTACGGTTGCGGTCGGTGGTATCCTTCGGGAACTTAGGAAGCACGTGAACGCCGATACGCATTTGCACCTTTTCCTGCGCGGAATATGCCGTTTCCTCCTCGATAGACTTTAAGATCGCCTCAAGCTCGTCGCCGATAAACATAGAAACAATCGCAGGGGGTGCCTCGTTTGCGCCTAAGCGGTGATCGTTGCCCGCACCCGCAACGGAAATGCGAAGAAGATCCTGATACTCGTCTACCGCGCGAATAACGGCACAGAAGAAGAGAAGGAACTGTGCGTTCTCGTGGGGAGTTTCACCCGGCTCAAAGAGGTTGATGCCGGTGTTGGTGGACATAGACCAGTTGTTATGCTTACCCGAGCCGTTGACGCCGGCAAAGGGCTTTTCGTGAAGCAAGCAGATCATTCCGTGGCGCTTTGCGATCTTCTGCATCAGCTCCATGGTTAACTGGTTATGATCAGCGGCAAGGTTTCCCGTCGTGAAGATGGGCGCAAGCTCGTGCTGTGCAGGTGCCGCCTCGTTGTGCTCTGTCTTAGCAAGAACGCCAACCTTCCAAAGCTCCTCGTCAAGATCGCGCATAAACGCCTGAACGCTGGGCTTGATGGTTCCGTAATAGTGGTCTCCGAGCTCCTGACCCTTGGGAGGCTTCGCGCCGAAAAGGGTTCTGCCCGTGTAACGAAGGTCCTTGCGCTGATTGTACATTTCCGCATCGATAAGGAAATACTCCTGCTCCGGACCGACGGTGGTTTGAATAGAGGTAACGTCCTCGTTTCCAAAAAGATGGATCACGCGCAGCGCCTGCTTGTTGAGTGCCTCCATAGAACGAAGCAGAGGGGTTTTCTGGTCAAGTGCGTCACCACCCCAAGAGCAGAATGCCGTGGGAATATAAAGAACGTTGTCCTTTACAAAGGCATAAGAGGTAGGGTCCCACGCGGTGTAGCCACGCGCCTCAAAGGTTGCGCGAAGACCGCCTGAGGGGAAGGATGAGGCATCGGACTCGCCGCGAACGAGCTCCTTGCCGCGAAATTCCATAATGACCTTACCGTCTGCGGTGGGGCTGATAAAGCTATCGTGCTTTTCGGCGGTAATACCCGTCATAGGCTGGAACCAGTGGGTAAAATGGGTGGCACCCTTCTCGGTTGCCCACTCGCGCATAGCATCGGCGACGGTATTGGCAATCTCAAGTTTTAAACTTCTGCCGTCCTTTATCGTCTTTTTCAGCGCAAGATAGGTCTCCTCGGAAAGACGTGCCTTCATTTCGGCATCGCCAAAGACCATCGTACCAAAAAGCTCGGGAATGTTCATCATAAAAGTCTCCTTATATAGCTTAAAAAAGCAATAAAATCAGTTGCTAAAAGGAACGCGAGGATTTTCAGACGCCTCGTCGCGCTCCAAAATTACGAAAAGGGCAACCGCCAAAAGCTCATACGGCATTGGGCAAAACTCGCCAGGTTGAAGCATAGAGGCAAGGAATATGCCTAAATACGAGAGAAAAACGATTATGCGAAGCGCACTCATACGTCTAAACACAAGACGCATACGCACAAAAAACTGATAGCCAAAGGCGAGCGCACCGAGAATACCCATACTGCCGAGGATCTGCAAAACGTAGTTATGCGTCCAAAAGCCGTTGAGGACGCTCTCGCCGGTGTTCCCTCTTCCCATACCGGCGCCGAAAAGGGGATGCGCCAGAAAATTCTCCCACGCGTTTTTAAAGAGGGGGAGACGCCCGTTTTCCTGATTCTCAAAAAATGCGCTTATCTTATCGATCCCGAAAAGATCAAAATAAAATCCTAAGAAAACCCCGACTCCCAAAAGAAGCGACAGCACGACATAAGCAAAAAGTCTTTTTTCTCTGTTATAAAGTGCAGTATACACCACACCGAGGAGAAGAAGAACGGCACCGACGGCAACAGCCGTCAAGGACATCGCGGGAAGCATTGCCGCGTAAAGAAGAAACGGAACGAAGAAGTGATAAAAATTTCGCCTTGCGAAATAGAACGGAACGGGAATCGCAAAAAGAAGCATCTCGCAAATATCGTTGCACCAAGAAAAGGGTACGACATCTCCGTAGCCAATATAGAGGCGGAGCGATTCTTCAAGAATAGAGAAGGCACAAAAAACACCGAAGACGTAAAGGATCAGAAGAAATCGCTCCTTAACGTCATAGCTTTCCGAGGATATCATATGGCATCGCATCCAAAGATAAAAGCCTATCATACCGATGCCGAGGAAAAAGACGAAGTAAAGTGAGGAAACGTTAAAATACTCTTCCCTCTCGATGACACCCACGCCACCAAGAAGAAGCGCCAGCGAAACGGCACAAAGGGGATAAAAGCTCTTACCGACAGTAATCTTGCGCGGGAAAATGATAAAGTGCAAAAGAATACCGAGCGCCGCCGGGATCGCTAGCCAAAGATGCTTTTCGTGATAGGTGCTTTGCCCTATCGTGCGGATTGCCATAGCGTTCAAAAGAAGAATAGGAAGGAGAATATCCGTAAAATTTTCGTGCGTGACCATAATAAAAACGATCCAAAGAACGAAAATGGGGATAATGTAGTGCTCAAGGTTAAAGAGCGTTGCGCCCACAGACAAAAGAAAGAGGATAAGCATATGCCATCGGCTTTCAAAAAAATGCCGAAGAGCCACAAAAACCTCATTCATACCCCGTCACTCCCACCTATAAAACAATTACACTATATTATATAACACTTTCTCCCTAAAGTCAAGAAATTCCTTGACATTTCTTCCCCGGCGTGATACAATACAACCGATAGTACTTCAAATTTCTCCCACGTCTTCCGTATCAAAGACGGGCAATGGAGATGATCTAAAAAGGAATTTATGAAACAACTGCTTTTAAAGACTGCTGATGCCTTGAAAAGAAAGGGCTTCGAAACCTTTGTTGCTAAAAGCCGCGAGGACGTTATCCGTATTGCCATGTCCCTGTTAAGTGAGGGGTGTAGCATCACCTGGGGCGGATCAAAGACCATCCGCGACATCGGACTGACTGAGGCGGTCAAGGGTAAGGGATATCTCGTCTATGACCGCGACGAGCTACCGCGAGAGGAGCGTATGGCTTTCGCCCGCGAGCATTATTTTTCGGACTGGTACTTTACCAGCTCCAACGCGATTACCGAGGACGGCGAGCTTTTAAACCTTGACGGCATCGGCAACCGCGTTGCCTCAATGATCTGGGGTCCCGAAAACGTTTTGGTCGTGGCGGGAGCAAACAAGATCGTGCCCACCCTTCCCGATGCATACAAGCGTGTTCGTGAGATTGCCGCACCAAAAAACGCACAGCGCTTTGACATTAAAACGCCATGCAAAAAAACGGGAAAATGCGCCAACTGTCTTTCACCCGACACCATTTGTGCGCAAATGGTACATTTAAGAGTATGCAAGCCTAAAGGACGCATCCGCGTGATCCTTATTAACGAGGAGCTTGGATATTAAACGTAAAAACAGCCTGCTTTTTGCAGGCTGTTTTTATTACCGAGAAAAGAAAAACAGCGAAAAATCGCTGTTTTTCTTTAAAACGACTCCCGCTATGCCGTGTAAGACAGTTTTTAGCCCTAGAGACTAGGGTGGTGCCCTCTCTTTGTTTTAGTTGCTCCCAACGTCTGCATCGCCGCGGCACAAAGGCAGGCGGCGAAGAGGAGGTCTGCATCTGGCAAAGAAGCTCGGGCTCCATTTAACTAAGTGTAGGCCCAAATGTGCCTTATCACGCACAAAGCAGGATGAAATAACGAAAAATCAGTTATCGTAGTCGACGTCGCCAAATACCTGATCCTCAAAGTAATCGGCTACACGGTCGAACTCCTCGTCGTCATCGATCGTAACAAGATTGGTTTCGCCGTCCTCCGAAGGAACAGCCTTCAAAAGAACAAATTCGCCATTCTCGTCACCCACAGGCTGAAAAGCCATATAAACGGTGCCGTCAAGCTCCGCCTCGCCAACGAGCTCAAACTCGTACTCCTTGCCGTCCTCATCGGTCAGGGTATAGATACCAACCTCTTCTTCAAGCTCGTCGTTGTTTTTGATTTCCTCAGACATATCTTTACTCCATTCAAAATGTTTTACACTATTATTGTACCAAACTTTAAGTACTTTGTCAACCGTAAATGCGCTTTTTTAAAAATCTTCCATAAAGGCGACGAGAACGGTGTTGGAAAAACGCATTCCTTCCTCTGTAAGAGCAAGAGCATCCTCCCCATCCGTTAACCAGCCAAGCGCTCGGAAGCGGGATATTTCATCCCCATAGCGTTCCTTCAGCCTAACGCCGAAGCGCTTTTCATACGCTGAAAACGAAAGCCCATCGCTCGTGCGAAGATGAAGCATAATATATTCGTATGCGAGTGCTTGCTCGTTTAGAACGTCTCGTTCAAAAACAGCTTCCGTGGGGGCTTTCATATATTGGCACACGTCCCTGACGTTACCGTAGCGCTCGCCGCCGAAAAAGGAATACGCCGCCGCGCCGAAGCCAAGATACTCCTCGCATCTCCAATAGCGAAGATTGTGACGGGAGTGGTAGCCTTCCTTGGCAAAATTGCTGATCTCATAATGCCTATATCCCGCCTCGCCAAGCGTTTTACATAGCTCGTTATGCAAAAGCGCCTCCGTGTCCTCCGAGGGAAGCGGAAGGGTGTCTCTCTGCTCAAAAAACGGAGTCCCCTCCTCGACGATCAGGCTGTATGCCGAAATATGCTCGGGAGAGTGAGAAAGCGCCGCTAAGAGCGTTGTTTGAAAGCTTTCTTCGGTTTGGTATGGGATACCGTACATCAAGTCGATATTAACGTTTTGGAAGCCCACTTCGCGCACGTCACGCAAAAAGGCATCCGCCTCAGCGGCGGTGTGCGCCCTGCCGAGCGCCCTTAGCTCCTTGTCCGAAAAGCTTTGTACGCCCACGCTGATGCGGTTAAAGCCAAGCGCACGAAGCCCTGCGAGCTTCTCCTTGTCGGCGGAGGCGGGGTTTGCCTCCAGGGTAATCTCGGCATCGGGTTGAACGCAAAAGCATCGGCGCACCGTCCTTAAAATCGCCTCCACATTGGAAAGCGTCAAAAGCGTTGGTGTGCCACCGCCGAAAAACACGGTATCCACCGTATAATTTCTTGCCTTTGAAGCCGATGCCTCTATTTCCTTGATCAGGGCCTCGGTGTAGGCACGCATCTCGCTCTGCTCCTTGGGAGGAGCGGAGCAAAAATCACAATATAGGCACTTCCTTAGGCAAAAAGGGATATGAATGTAAACTCCGAGCTTATTCATCGTCAAGCTTAAGAACTGCCATAAAGGCTTCGGGAGACACCTCTACGCTACCGAGCTTGCGCATCTTCTTTTTACCCTCTTTTTGCTTTTCGAGAAGCTTCTTCTTACGGGTAATATCGCCGCCATAGCACTTGGCAAGCACGTCCTTACGCATCGCCTTGACCGTTTCTCGAGCGATAACCTTAGTGCCGATTGCCGCCTGGATGGGAATTTCAAACATCTGACGCGGGATATTCTCCTTTAAGCGCTCCGCGATCTTACGGGCGCGCGCATAAGCACTTTCCTCAAAGACAATGAAGGAAAGCGCGTCCACCATCTCACCGTTGAGAAGGAAGTCAAGCTTAGCAAGCTTCGAGGCTCTGTATTCGTCAAAATCGTAGTCAAGCGACGCGTAGCCCTTACTGCGGCTCTTCAGTGCATCAAAGAAGTCGTATACGATCTCGTTAAGCGGAAGCACGTAATGAAGCTCCACGCGCGTGGTATCGATATACTTCATATCAAGGAAGATGCCGCGCCTCTCCTTACAAAGATCCATAATGCCGCCAAGGAAGTCGGAGGGCGTGATGATGCTTGCCTTTACAAAGGGCTCGAAGGCCGTGTCGATCTCGTCGGGTGAAGGATAGTTGGCGGGATTATCCACGAATACCTCTTCCCCACTTCTCTTTAAGATCTTATAAATAACGCTGGGCGCGGTGGTGATAAGATCGAGATTAAATTCGCGCTCAAGGCGCTCCTCGATGATCTCCATATGGAGAAGTCCCAAGAAGCCGCAACGGAAGCCAAAGCCAAGCGCCAAGGAAGTCTCAGGCTCATAGCTTAAGGAAGCGTCGTTGAGCTGAAGCTTTTCCAGTGCATCGCGAAGGTCGGGATACTTCGCGCCATCGGCGGGATAAATGCCCGCATAGACCATCGGCTGTGCCTTGCGGAAGCCGGGAAGCGGCTCGCTGACACCGCCCACGGCACTCGTGACGGTATCGCCCACGCGCGTTTCGCTAACGGTCTTGATACTGGCGGTGATGTAGCCAACGTCACCCGCCGAAAGCTCCTCGCACTTTTGAAGCCCGAAGGGCTCCATCGTACCGACCTCGGCAACCTCAAACACGGCGCCCGTGCTCATAAGACGGATGCTATCGCCTGCGCGGAGGCGTCCGTCCACCACGCGCACATTGACGACAACGCCGAGATAGCTATCGTAGTAGGAGTCGAAGATCAAGCATTTTAAGGGCGCATCCGCGTCTCCCTTCGGGGCGGGGATATCCCTAACAACCGCCTTTAAAACGTCCTCAATGTTTTGACCTGTTTTTGCAGAAACCGCAGGACAATCCTCGGCAGGAATGCCGATAATATCCTCGATTTCCTTTCGGCAACCGTCGATATCGGCAGACGGAAGGTCGATCTTATTGATGACGGGAACGATCTCAAGGTCGTTGTCTACGGCAAGGTAAGCGTTGGCAAGCGTTTGTGCCTCAACGCCTTGCGTGGAGTCAACCACGAGAAGCGCGCCCTCGCAAGCACTGAGCGAGCGAGAGACCTCATAGCCGAAGTCCACGTGGCCGGGGGTGTCAATAAGATTAAGATAGTATTCCCCATCCTCGCTGTGATAGGTAAGACGCACGGCGCGCGCCTTGATGGTGATGCCGCGCTCGCGCTCAAGGTCCATATTGTCAAGCAGCTGTGCCTCCATATCGCGTGCGGCAACCGTTTGGGTAGCCTCAAGGATGCGGTCGGCAAGCGTGCTTTTTCCGTGGTCAATGTGGGCAATAATAGAAAAATTTCTGGTCCGTTTTTGCTTTTCGGTCACTTTTTTACATTCCTTTCAGGGAGTGTTAGGCTTATACCTCGGCCAAACGCTGTGCGTCCGCTTTATAAGCGTTGATCTTTGCCTCAACCTCGGTTGCGGTGTCACCATGGCAAAGGAAATAGAATTTGATCTTAGGCTCGGTGCCGGAAGGACGAACAATGACCTTGTCGCCACCTAAGAGTGTGTAGTATAAAACGTCACTTGCTCCCATACCGGTCTCCGTCTTGCTTCCGTCGAGAAGCGAAACCGTTGTCTGTGCCATATGATCGGTGACGGTTTGGACGGGTACACCGCCAAAGCTCGCGGGAACCGTGGTGCGCAAGGAATCCATAATGCGACGGCGGCGAGCAATACCGTCCAGCCCTTCCATATAAAGATCAACAACACCCTCGCGGTATTCACCGTATTTTTCGTAGAGCTTTTCGAGCGCGTCGGAGAGCGTCATACCGTTTTTGCGGTAGAAGGCGGTCATTTCGGCGATCATCAGGGTGGCACCGACGGCGTCCTTGTCTCTTGCGTAACTGCCGAAGAGGTATCCGTAGCTTTCCTCAAAGCCGAAGATAAACTCACCCGCTTTGCCGCTTTCCTCATAGTTTTTGATGACCTCGCCAATAAACTTAAAGCCCGTGAAAACGTCGTAAAGCAAAATGCCCTCGTCGCTTGCGATCTTGGTGGCAAGATCGGTGGAAACGATGGATTTCACGGCGTAAGCGCCCGAAGAAAGCTTGCCTGCCGCGCGGCGCGCGCGGATAACGTAGTCAAGCATAAGCGCACCCATTTGGTTGCCCGTAATGGTGGCGAACTCTCCACTCCTTGTGCGGCTCATAACACCAACGCGATCAGCATCAGGGTCGGTGGCAATGATAAGGTCGCTTCCCTCTTTTTCCGCAATCTCAATACCGAGTGCGAAAACGTTTGCGTATTCGGGATTGGGCTTCGCCACAGTGGGGAAATTACCGTCAAGCACCATTTGCTCGGGAACAGTATAGAGATTTTTAAGACCCGCGCGGCGAAGGATCTCGGGAACAAGACGGTAGCCTGCCCCGTGGAGGGGGGTATATACGATCTTGAGGCTTTCACCAAGCTCGCGCATTGCCTCGGGGTTGATCGAGGTTTTTTCTACGGCGGAAAGGTAGATCTCGTCAAAATCCTCAGAAAGATAGGTGACGATGCCCGCCTCAAGAGCCTCGGCAAGCGGCATACGGGTAGCGCCTCCAAGAACGTCGATCTCGGCAATTGCCGAAGCTACGACCTTGGACTGCTCGGGAGAGATCTGTGCGCCGTCCTCCCAATACGCCTTATAGCCGTTATATTCCTTGGGGTTGTGAGAGGCGGTGATATTGATACCCGCCTTGCAGCCAAGCTCTCTTACGGCAAAGGAAAGCTCAGGCGTGGGGCGCACGCCGTCAAAAAGATAAGTACGGATACCGTTCGCCGCCAAAACCTCGGCGCATACCTCAGCAAACTCCTTCGAATGATTGCGGCTGTCGTATGCAATAGCGACACCGCGCTCGCTTCCCTTTTCCTGCTTTACAAGGGCGGCGATGCCTGCCGTTGCCTGTGCAACGGTATAGTTATTCATACAAGCGGGGCCTGCGTACATCGTGGAGCGCAGACCTGCCGTTCCAAAGCTCATAACCGAGCCAAAGCGCATTTCGATCGTATCATCGTCAGATGCAATAGACAAAAGCTCACGGCGACTTTCCTCGTCAAGAGCAGAATAGGCTAACCATCTTTTGTATTCGTTTCTTGCTTGCATTATACTACCTCCCGTGGTTACGCGTTCTCAACGCACGCTTCAAGCGCTTGCGCCAGCTGATCGGGGCAAGAGGTGCTCTTAAATCCGCAGCGAATGCCCTTTAAGCGCTCAATAGCCTCCTCAACGCGCATACCGCGCACGAGGGCACTAACGCCTCTGGTGTTGCCTGCACAGCCACCGTCAAAGGTGACGTTTTCGATAATACCGTCCTCAACGGTAACGTGGATCATACGCGAGCAGGTGCCGCGGGTCGTATAGTCAAACTGTTTTTTCATTATTATGGGTTCCTTTCAAGCATTTAAAGTTGGTAATAGGAGCCGAGAAGCGTGAAGTCACACGACGAGAGCGAGAGGAAAAACCAAAGGGCTCTGTCGTTGCCCTCCCCGCCGAAAACGGCACGGGCGGAGGCTCTTTCGTACTCCGAGGGAGTAAGCGCGAAATCCTTTAACGTGTATCCAAAAAGGGGGCATAGCCCGACGAGCTTAAAGAGCGACTCAAGCGAGTCGGCGGTGAGACGCAGGGCAAGCTCTCTTTTTTGTGAGGCAACGGCAGGCTCGGGCGAAAGAGAAAATAGCCCGAAATGCGCTTCCTTTTCGTCGGAAAGCGGCATTCTCACCGTTGAATTTATAAACATTTTGTAGCGCTCTGTCAGCCTTTCCACCGTGAAAAGGCGCTCGCCTTGACCGTAAGAAACGGGCAAAAGGGCAAAATCAGCCTCCGCTGCCGCAACCGCGGCACACGCTTCCTCCGCCGAGCCAACGTAGAGCACGGATGCGTCCTTTATGCTATGGGATATTTTTTCATACGCACCGTCTGCCACAGATGCGCGCACGTAGGCAATACGTGCGTTTTTCCTTCTTCCCATCCTTTCCGAAAACGGAGAAAAGGATTTAGCGGAAAGCTCTCCTGCAAGAAAAACGGAAAAGGCGGCAAGGTCGGTATAATGGGAAACAGAGCTTGCGTTTTCCAAAAACGCCTTATAAAGCGCGCTGTCAGCCGCTTCACCCACCTTCATCTTCAAGCGAAGCGATACGGCATCGCAAAAGGCATAGGGCGAGGAAAGCGGTATGCTTCCCTCCTTGATCTCGCGGTATATAAAATACGCCAGCTCGGAAAGCTCGTACAGGCGCTTTTCTTCAAGCACAGTGCCCTCGCGCGAAAGCGCGCGAAGATTTTCAAGAGGCGCCCGCATCATGAGGAGAGCGCATCCAAAATGCGATAGCTTTCAGAGAGAAATGCCTTCATTTCCTCTGCATTAAGGGGACGCTGAGAAAGCGTTGCCAGATGGTATACGTAGCTTGCCACCGCCTCGGTCCTTTCGCCGAAGGCATCCTCCTTTAGCTTTTTGATCAAGGCAGATGAGGTGTTCAGCACCAGCGTTGCTTCAAGAGGCATCGCGGGCATATCTGGCGCGTACATCTTCATCATTTCCTGCATACGGCGCGCCTCCTCGGAGACGTTTAAAATGGCGGGGACGGTGGTGTCGCGCAATTTTTCAAAACGGACGGAAAGCTTGTTTTCGTCATTTGAGAAGGCTTCAAAGAGCGCGGTGAGCTTCTCGCTCTTTTCCTCCTCGCCCTCCTCGCGAAGCGCCGAGGTATCGGCATCCACACGTATGAATTTCACGCCGTCGCTCACCGATTCAAGCATCTGCAAGAAGCGGTCGTCAAGGATGGTCTCTACGTGAATCACCTCGTAGCCCTCTGCCTCGTACATAGCGATAAGATTGGCTTGCGTTTTAAGGTCGTGCGCGTAGTACACAGTCTTTTTCTCACCCGCCTTCTCGATGCACTCAGAGACGGTAACCTTCTTTCCGCTTGTCAGCGTCAGAAGGAGTGCGTCCTTGATACGATCGTAGAATTTACGGTCGGAAATAGCACCGTATTCCACGAAGGTCTTGAGGTCCTTCCAAAGGGCTTCATACTGCTCGCGCTCGTTTTTGAACATAGAAACGAGCTTGTCGGCAACCTTCTTTACAATATACTGCGAAACCTTGCTTACGTATGCGCTGTTTTGGAGATAGCTGCGAGAAACGTTTAAAGGAAGCTCAGGGCAGTCCAGCACGCCGCGAAGCATAAGGAGGTATTCGGGAATGACCTCCTTGATATTGTCGGCAACGAAAACCTGATTGTAGTAAAGCTTGATCTTTCCCTCAAGGCTCTCAAAGTTTTCCTTGATTTTGGGGAAATAGAGGATACCCTTGAAGTTTAAGGGATAATCGGCGTTGAGGTGCATATAGAAAAGCGGCTCGTTGTAGTCAAGGAAAACCTTGGAGTAAAACTCGTTGTATTCTTCCTTTGAGCAATCGGAGGCGCGGCGTTGCCAAAGCGGATTTACGTCGTTGACAGGCTTCGGCGCTTCCTTCTCTTCTCCCTCTGCCTCGTCTTCCTTTTCCTCGTCGGTAAGATATATCTCCACGGGCATAAAGGCACAGTATTTGTTTAACACCTCGCGAAGCTTGCCCTCGGAAAGATACTCGGCACTGTCATCGTTCACGTGCATAATAACAGAGGTGCCTCGCGAGCGCTCCGCGTCACCGTATACGGTATAGCTTCCGTCCTCACCGCACTCCCAATGCACGGCGGGGGTGCCCGTGTAGGAAGCGGTGACGATCTCTACGGTATCCGCCACCATAAAGGAAGAATAGAAGCCAAGACCGAAGTGACCGATAATGCCGTTTTTGTTATCCGCACTATCACCCTCGTATTTCTCGATAAACTCCACAGCACCCGAAAGCGCCATATTGCAAATGTACTTTTCAAGCTCCTCGGCGGTCATACCGATACCGTTATCCGAAACGGTGAGCGTTTTTTCGGTTTTGTTGAAGGATACGTCGATGCGATAGCCTTCCCCTGTTGCCTCATACTTACCGAGAGAGGCAAGGCGCTTTAGCTTTGTGATTGCGTCAGCGGCGTTGGAAACGATCTCTCTTAAAAAGATCTCCTTTTCGGAATAGAGCCATTTTTTTATAATGGGGAAAATATGCTCCGTTTCCACGGAGATTCCGCCCTTTTTGATTTCTTCTGCCATAAAAACCTCCTGTGCGCGGCTTATAGATATACAAGATATATTATATACGCAAAACTGCCTCTGTGCAAGAGTTTTTTTGCAGTTTTTTCATTTTGTTCAAGAGTTTTTCTCTTTCCTCAGACGAAGCGCGAAAAAAAGACGGTCGATTGACCGT
>JAZOSE010000123.1:0-2874 GCA_045656965.1 Eubacteriales bacterium | reverse complement strand
CTTAGCCGCTTGACCAACGGGCCGTGCTTTCGACAGCTTTAGTATTATATCATAAGTATTCTCAAATTGCAATACCTTTTTGAAAAAAAGAAGGAGAGTTTCTTATGTATTTTAAAGGAAAGGAAAAAAGGCTGCTTTTGTCCGTTTCGGAAGCTGTCCGTATCGCCGGCGTGCGTTATGGCATGAGTGGAGACGGCGAGGACGCGGGCTTTGTCTTGTCGCCTTGTGCGACTTTTGACGGTGGCGTGCCTGCCGCCCCTTCGGGTGCCGCACTTTTCTTCGGCGAATTTCCTTTTGATGAATTCTCTCTTTCGCTATATGGCTGTGCCGAGGCGGAAAGGGACGAAAGCGGCGCGCTCCGCACCCTTTCGCTTTGCGTTACCGTTCCCACGAATCCCGAAAGACTGGAAAAAAATGTGCTTGCCCGCATCCGTGCGGAGGGCTTTCTTTTGGCGTTCCTTGCGCACAGCGAAGGCGATATTGCCATTCGCTTTGAGCTTTACAGTGCAGTTTACGACAAACGCGTGACACTCACGGAGCAACCGAAAAAAAGCGAGCTTTCCCGATTTTTTGAGCGTGTCCTGTCTGCTATACGGGAGGACGCAAGTATGGAGATCGACCGCGTAACGCGCCGTCTGCCCACTTTTTCATCCGTCCCCTTTCCGTATGGAGAGGTAAGAGAGGGTCAAAAGGATATGATGAGCGCCGTGCGTGCGGCGGCAAGGCATGGGGAAACGCTGTTCTCGGTAGCCCCCACCGGCACGGGGAAAACCATGGCGGTGCTTTTTCCCGCCCTTCGTGCGCTTGGTGCGCGCGAAATAGAAAAGGTTTTTTATCTCACGCCGAAAAATACCTCTGCGCTCGCCGCGCTTGAAGCGGCAGAGCTGCTTTCCTCTCGCGGTGCCGCCGTGCGCGCGGTCAAGCTTGGTGCCAAGGAGCGCCTTTGCTCCTTTCACAGAGAAAACGGCGGATGCCGCGGTTGTCCGAAGGGGTGCAGTAAAAAGCGTGGCTTTGAGGCGGTGCAGGCGTTACTTGGCGAAAACAAGGCGGCGATTGGCGAGGGGGATATTCTTCGCGTTGCGAAGGAATACGGCGTTTGCCCCCACGAGCTTTCTCTGGGTTATAGCCTCTATGCCGACATCGTCGTTTGCGACTATAACTACGTTTTTGATCCGCGCGTGCGGCTCTCTCGGTATTTTGAAAAGGGCGGAGAATATCTTTTCCTTGTTGACGAGGCGCACAATCTTCCCGACCGCGCCAGAGAAATGTATTCCGCCTCACTCTCCCTTTCGCTCTTTGATGAGCTGGTCGCTCTTTTTTCGTTCTCGGCGCGTCTAAAAGAAATCGCTGAGCGCTTGCGCGGTGCCTTTGTAAAGACGGTGGATCGCATCCTTTCCGACGCACTTTCAACCGACGAAAAGGGTACTGCCGTCGGCTTTGCCTATACCTCTCAGCTTCCCACAAGCTTTATCGCTCTTTTAAGAAACGGCGCGGATATTTATTTAAAGGAAATCCGCAAAATGCGTGACGCTGACGAGAGAGAAAAGCAGATCCGCGAGCACGTGTATACGCTTTTTGACATGTGTGCGAAGGCGGACCGCTTTGACGAAAACTTCTACACCTACGCTGTAAGAGAGGGAGAAAATCGCACGCTTCGCCTCTTTTGCGCCAACCCCTCGGCGCTTCTTTGCGAGGGGCTTGACAAGGGGCGCGCGGCGGTGTTCTTTTCGGCAACCCTTTCGCCACTTGATTACTACCGCTCCGTTTTGTGCGGAAGAAGACCCACGGTGAAGATCGAGGTGCCCTCACCGTTTGATAGCGGTGCCTTGTGCATCGGCGTTGTTGACAGCGTTTCGGTGCGTGCCTCTATGCGAGAGGATACGCTTGGAGAGATCGCCAAGCTGATCGTGAGTGCAATGCGCGCACGGCGCGGCAACTATATGGTCTTTTGCCCCTCCTTTGCGTACCTTGAGCGCGTTGCCGAGGCGTTCCACCGCTTGACCCCCAAAACGCCCATTGCCGTGCAAAAGAAGAATATGACAAGAGAGGAGCGCGAGGCGTTTTTAAACAGCTTCTCGGCTGAGAATAAGGGGTATTTCGTCGGCTTCTGCGTTACGGGAGGCATTTATGCCGAGGGCGTGGACCTTGTGGGTGAGAGACTCATCGGCGCTATCGTGATCGGTATGGGTCTGCCTCAGCCGTCCGCCGAGCGTGAGGTCATCTCCGCATTTTACGAGGATTCGACAGAGGAAGGGAAGGGCTACGCTTACTTTTATCCCGCACTCAATCGCATTATGCAGGCGGCGGGGCGTGTGATCCGTACCGAAAACGATCGCGGTGTCGTCGTTTTGATCGACGACAGGCTCAAGGATAACAAGATCAGAAAAATGTTCCCGTCCTCTTGGCGGCGCCTAAAATATTTTTCGGACAGAGATGCTCTCTCCGAGCATATCGCGCGCTTTTGGCGAGGCGTTGACGAGGAAAACGGGTAAACACGGAAAAAAGTCGTTTTTTTGAATATTCTTGTCGCTTCCGGCTACTCGGCCAACTGTGAGGTCTACGAAATCGTCCCCGAGCGCGATATGCGTCTTGGTGAATGCTTTGTCGTCACCGAAGGCCTTGAAGCGCTCTTCGCAAAATATCCCAAGGCGCGCGAGATCTACGAAAACAGCGGAAGCCGCGTGTATATCAAAGAATAAGCAAACAAATGTTTACAAAAATCCCCTATTCGATCTGAAGTGAACCCAAAAGTTTAGACAAAAATTAAATATTAAATTGTTTGAGAATGAGCTCGGTACTCCACTGGGCTCATTCCTTTTAGTTTTAGAGAAATTCGTTCGGTGTTGTAGTAATGTATGTATTCTTCTAACTTTT
>JAZOSE010000122.1:0-8326 GCA_045656965.1 Eubacteriales bacterium | reverse complement strand
GGCATGAAAAACCGTTTCCTGTATAGGTTTTTGAAAACAAATAACACCCCAATCGAACTGTTATGGTTCAGATTTGGGGTGTTATTCATCTTGGAGGCGCCACCCGGATTTGAACCGGGGGATAGAGGTTTTGCAGACCTGTGCCTTACCACTTGGCCATGGCGCCGTATGAAAATGAAAACACGGATTAACAGAAGCCAATCCGTGTTTTTTGGAGCGGATTACGGGGCTCGAACCCGCCACCTCGACCTTGGCAAGGTCGCGCTCTACCAAATGAGCTAAATCCGCATAAAAGCGGCTCCACAAGATTGTTGCCGCTGGTGCCTCCGGTCGGAATCGAACCAACGACACGAGGATTTTCAGTCCTCTGCTCTACCAACTGAGCTACAGAGGCGTGTAAATGGCGACCCGGATGGGGCTCGAACCCACGACCTCCAGCGTGACAGGCTGGCGCTCTAACCAACTGAGCTACCGGGCCACATTTTACATCTTGCACTTTCGTGCTGGTGGGAACAACAGGGCTCGAACCTATGACCCTCTGCTTGTAAGGCAGATGCTCTCCCAACTGAGCTATGCTCCCATTTGCGCGCCGTTCTTTCGGCGACGGTAGTTATTATAACAAATGTTTTGGCGTTTGTCAATACCTTTTTTCACTTTTTTTGAAAAAATTTTTAAAAAGCCGTTTTTCCCCTGAAAAACACCGTTTTTTCGCCGGTTTTCTCGCCTTGACAAGCCCCCGCATTTATAGTATAATGGAAAAAAAGACCAAAAGGAAGAAAAATATGTTAAAAAAGCTGGATACCGCACCCGCCTTTACCCTCCCCGATGCCGACGGAAACGCCGTTTCGCTTTCCGACTTTTTGGGCAAAAGGGTGGTCGTATATTTTTACCCGAAGGACAATACCCCCGGTTGCACGCGCCAGGCGTGTGCCTTTGCCGCGCGTTATGCGGAGTTTGCCGCCAAGGACGTTGCCGTGATCGGCATCAGCCGCGACAGCGTTGCCTCCCACGCGCGCTTTGCCGAAAAATATTCGCTCCCCTTTATCCTTCTTTCCGACCCCGCGCTTGACGCCATCGGCGCCTATGGGGTATGGCAGGAAAAGAAGATGTGCGGCAAGGTCGGCATGGGCGTTGTTCGCACCACCTTCCTTATTGATGAAAACGGCAAAATTGCCGAAATTATGGAAAAGGTCTCCCCCGACAAGAACGCCGAGGACGTCCTTTCACTCTTATAATTCTATGAAAAGGAGATAGCATATGTTCCGCATCTACGTTACCTTCCGCACCTTCGAGGGAAAGAGAGAGGCGTTTGTCGAGGCTCTGAAAAAAGAGGGCATCCTCGCCGCCATTCGCGCCGAGGACGGCTGCAAGATGTACGACTTTTACTATTCCGAGAAGGACGAAAACGAGCTTCTTCTCGTGGAGGCTTGGGAAAGCCGCCGCCACCAAGAGATCCATATGACGCAAGAGCATATGGCGCGCTTCCGCATCTTAAAGGGCAACTATATCGAGTCCTCGTTCCTTGGCGAGTTTGAGCTGAAATAAACGAAAAGGGCATCCCCTTATGCCCGCGAAACGCCATTTTTCGCTTTTTCGCCTCCCCGAATGCGCGCAGACGATTTTCCTAAGCGCAAAAAGCACCGTGCAAGTTGACACGGTGCTTTTTTTATAATATAATGAAAAAAAACAACATAGTAGGAGGATGCTATGCGCCATACCGTTGCTTTAAAAGCAGGCTTTAAATTTAAGAAGTACCCCCTTGGAGAAGCGGACGAGAGCGCCCTTTTGCCGGGGTTTGACGACAGCGCTTGGCGAGAGATCGCCGTGCCGCACGACTGGGGCATCGAGGGGGATTTTGCCCCCGAGAACGATCTTCACGAGGCGTGCATCGTGCAAGACGGTATGACGAGCGCCGTCACTCACACGGGAAGAAGCGGCGCTTTGCCCACCGTTGGCGAGGGCATCTACCGCAGGTGGATCGAGCTTGACGACTTTGAAGCCGTCTTTTTGGAGCTTGACGGTGTCATGTGGGAGAGCCGCGTTTATATCAACGGCACCTTGGCGGGGGGGTGTCACTACGGCTACCTCTCCTTTGAGGTGGATATCACCGCGCTTGTCCGCAAGGGCAAAAACCTCATCGCCATTCACGCGACCCTGCCGCCCGACTGCTCGCGCTGGTATCCCGGTGCGGGGCTTTACCGCAATATTCGTCTGGTTTTGAAGCCGAGGGCGCATATTGCATATAACGGCATTTGGGTGCGCCCCCTTTCTCTCTCGGCGGAGCGCGCCGAGTTCGTTGCTACGGTGGACACCGTAGGCAAAAGGGGCTTCTCTCTTGCCGTCACCGACAAGGACGGAAGGGCGGTTTTCGAGGGCAAAACAGAAGAAGACACCCTCTCCTTCGCCATCGAGGAGCCACGCCTTTGGGATATCACCTCTCCCCATCTTTATACCGCCACCGTAAAGGCGGGCGACGACTGCGCCGCGGTGCGCTTCGGCGCGAGAACGGCGGCCTTTACGAAGGACGGATTCTTCTTAAACGGGCGTTATCTTAAACTGCGCGGTGTTTGCTTGCATCACGACGCGGGCTGCATCGGCGCGGCGGTAAACCGCTCGGCGCTCGTCCGTCAGATCGAGCTTTTAAGGACGATGGGCGTTAACGCCATTCGTACCAGCCACAATCCGCCCGCGCCGGAGCTTCTCGAGCTTTGCGACGAATACGGCATTCTCGTCGTTGACGAGTTTTTCGACGAATGGCGCGAGAAGAAGGTGGAAAACGGATACGCAAGATATTTTGACGCGCACGCGACGAAGGACGTGGAAAGCATTGTGCGGCGCGACAGAAACCACCCCTCGGTGATCCTTTGGTCGATCGGAAACGAGATCGGCGAGCAAAGATACCCCGACGGAAAAAAGACGGGCGAGATGCTCGCAAGAAAGACCCGAGAGGTCGACCCGACCCGAAAGACCGCGGCGGGCTTTGACGCTTACCCCGACCCCTTCACCTACGGGCTTGCCTTCACCGTTGACGCGGTCGGCTTCAATTACAAGCCTCATTTTTATAAGGAAACGCGCGAAAAATACCCCGAGCTTTCTCTCTTTGGCAGCGAGACCGCCTCTTGCATCTCCACGCGCGGCGTGTATTCCTTCCCTGCGGAAATTGACATCGGAAGCCCCAAAAACGCCGAGCTGACCGTTTCCGACTACGGACTTGCCGCGCCCGCCTGGGCGTACTACGCCGAGCGTGAGCTTGCCGCGCAAGAGGACTGCCCCTTCCTTGCGGGCGAGTTCGTTTGGACGGGCTTTGACTACCTCGGCGAGCCGACCCCCTACTATACCGAGTGGCCCTCCCGAAGCAGCTACTTCGGCATTTTTGACCTCGCGGGACTGCCGAAAAACCGCTACTATCTCTACCGCTCCGCTTGGACGGATACCCCCACGCTCCACGTCTTCCCGCATTGGAGCTTCGAGGGGCGAGAGGGCGAAAAGACCCCCGTGCACGTCTACACGAGCTACGACGAGGTGGAGCTTTTCGTCAACGGCGTGTCAAAGGGCAAGCGCTCGCGCAAGACGGCGGGCGACGACCCCCTCTCCGAGATCGAGCGCTTCCGCCTTATGTGGAACGACGTGGTATACGAGCCGGGCGAAATATGCGCCGTTGCGTACAAGGACGGGCGCGAGGCGGAGAGAAAAACCGTTCGCACCGCGAAGGCACCGCACCATATTGAGCTTTCCGCTTATTATGCGACGGTCGCCGCCGACGGCGAGAGCTTAAACTACTTAACCGCCACCGTGGTCGACGAGGACGGAAGCCTATGCCCGAACGCCTCGCACCGCATTCTCTTTACCGCCGAGGGAGAAGGGCGCGTTTACGCCACCGACGCGGGCGACCAAAGAGAGACCGAGACCTTCCTTCGCCCCGACAAGAAGGCGCTTTCGGGCGCGGTCGTTTGCTGTGTAAGATCAAGCGGCAGGGCGGGAAGCGTCACCGTCACCGCCTCCTCCGAGGGTCTTTTCCCCGCTTCTATCACCTTTGATTGCCTCTAATTCTTCAAGCGAGCCGCAAGCGGCTCGCTTTTTGGTTTTGCAAAATTGTTGACTTCGGCGCGCGTTTGTGTTAGAATAAAAATAGAAGAATTTTTCAAGGAGAGCCGTTATGTCAGATTTTGAAATGCAGGGTAGCGTTTTGCGCAAATATCACGGTGAGGGCGGCGAAGTCGTCATTCCCGACGGGGTCACAGAGATCTATATATGCGCCTTTTGCGGACGCGAGGACGTCACCTCGATCAACTTTCCCTCCTCGCTTATAAAGATCGGGGAGCGCGCCTTTAAGGACTGTACGGGACTCACCTCGCTTTCTTTCCCAAGCTCTCTTAAGGTAATCGGCAGAGAGGCGTTTGCACGCTGCACGGGACTTTCCTCGGTATGCATACCCGTCTCGGTCACGGAGCTTGACTTTTACGCCTTCCACGACTGCCACGCGCTTAAGCATATCGAAGCCCCCGCAGGCGTCTTAAACGATTGGCCCTTCCCAAGAAAAGCCGTGGAGAGCGTGGTCATCAATAGCGGAAGCTCCTTAAGCAAGGACGCCTTCGCGGATTTTACCGCGCTTTGCTCGGTGGAGTTCTCGGACACGGTGGAGTATATCGAGATAGGCGCGTTCAAGGGCTGCACCGCCTTAAAGGAGATCCACCTTCCCGATTCGCTCAAACGAATCTGCCGCGGGGCGTTTGAAGGCTGTGTCTCTCTCGCCGAGGTGACCTTTGGAAGCTCCCTTTACCAAGTGGACGAGAGGGCATTTTCGGGCTGTACGGCACTTTCGTCGCTCCACTTCCCCGCATCGACGGTCCGGATCGCCCCAAGCGCCTTTGAGGGCTGCGAAAGCCTGGGGAGCTGCACCTTTGCCGACACGGACAGATGGTGCATCCCCTCGTCCAAGAACTTCTGGCCGCCCTACAACGACGTGGAGGGCGAGGACGTTTCTCTCCTTGACGGTGCGGCGAACGTTGAGGTGCTTAAAAGCCTGACGAACGCGCCGCTCTTTAAAAAAAGAGCGGAAAGAAGCCCCGAGCCCGCCAAGCCGCGCTTCCTTACGCCCGCCTCCTCGCGCACCGAGGACGGACTTTTCGTGCAGGGGCAGTATTTTGCCCTTCTTTCGCCCGATAAAGCGACCGAAGCGTCTCTTTGGGAGCAGGCGGCATCCTTTTCCGTCGCTCGCACCGAGGTGACCGAGCACGACCACGACGAATACGGCAGATATACCGACGTGGAAACGAAATACACGCCCCTCATAAGCTATCGCGGCTTGACCGCGCCCCGCAACGGGCAAAACGCCGATTTTATCGTCGTGGACGGAAAGCTCGCTGGCATTATCCTCTGCCGCGTTTTCTTCGGCACCCGCGATGCGTATGACGAGTGGTTCATCCATCTGCCAAAATCCCCCGAGGATATGGGCGGGCATCTCATTCTTCTTTGGGCAGACGGACAGGTCGTGGGCGATAACACGACCACAAGCTCCGACCACTCGGGCAGAGACTATACCGACTCCTCCACTACGTATTCCCTCGTTTCTTCGCCCAAAAGCAATACCGAGCGCCACGCGCACTGGAATTGATTATAACGCGAAAATGCAAAGAAAGGTTTGCAAAGCGCACTTCCCCCTTGGCAAAAAGCGCTTGATCTATAAAGCCTTGACTACGCTATAGATTTGTGTTAAAATAAAGATATAAAACCAACCGAAAGGAGCACCGAATGTTTCAACCGACCATCAACACCGAGGAAAGGCTGATGCTTTTAGCTAACAACCTCTACTGCATCCATGCAAAAAGGGACTCCGACTATATCCAAGACTTAGTTGGCGGCAAGCCGAGAGTAAAGCTCAAGAAACCCGAAATGGACGAGATCACCGATATCTGGTTTGAGCACGACGCCTTCAAGGAGAAATACGAGGCGCTTTTGGCAAAATACTTTACCGAGGCAAAGGCGTACACCGACATTACCGACGAGGACAAAGCGGCAAACGACGGCAAGTATCAAAAGACCATTTACTCCATCGGTCCGAAGGGTAAGCCCGAAATCAAATACTTTAACCCTGCGTATTTCCATCCCACCTTTACCGAGGGCGAGCTGTCGCTTGAGGCGTTCGACGCGATCACAAAGAAGCTCCTCTCTCTGCGCACCTCCCTTTTCAAAAGCAAAAAGAAGCTCGCCGCCCTCTCCGAGGAGCACAAGGCGCTTCGCCGTACGCTTTCCGCGTCCATGGAAAAAGCCATCCAAGAAGCGCTCGAGAAGGTGTTCTTAAAAGCCTTCTCCTTTGCTTTCCGTCCCAGCTCCGACGGCACGCCCTATTTATACCGCTACATCCTTCGCGGGTTTGAAAACGCAGGTGTTCTCACCCTCCCCGCCTTCCTCTTTAGCGACAGCCTTTACGATATGAAGGACAAAAGCTATAAAAAATACAACGCCCGCGGCACCGTCACGCTTTCTTGGCGCGTTGCGCTTGCTTTGATCACCAAGGACCTGCAGGCGGCAGAGGGCGACGCCTTCTTTAAAAAGAAGGTCGCCGAGGCGGACGTTCTTGCCGAGGTCAAAAAGCAAGCCAAGGCAGATGCCGAGCTCGCAAAAAAGCTTGACCTTACCTTCGTTTGCCGCCTTTTGAACGCTCAGCTAAAGGAGTTAAAAAAACCCAAAGACGTTTCCCTCACGCTTCCCTATATGGGTCTTGAGCGCCTAAGCGAGGAGGAGCTTGGTGCCGTCGCGGCGCAGATCTTCCACTACTATACGCTTGTTTCCTCGTACTCCAGATACGAAAAGTGGTTTAATAACTACCCTATGGCGCAATATCTTAAATCGCTTGAGCCCGAAAAGCCGAGGGCGAGATACGACTGGAAAAGGGAGGCGGCTGCCGTTTTGCCGTACGGCGAAAAGGACCTCCCCTACTTTGAGCATTATATTCGCGCACTCGACACCAACAGGTTCCACACCTACTACGACCTTTGCGCTTACGTAAAGAGCATCCGCGAAAAGGACGAAATGACGCGCAGAGTGCAAAGGATCGAGGCAACGCAAAGGGTTATCGTTCAACAAAACAACACCATCATGACAAACCAGGTGAAGCTGTACGAGCAAAACGCTCAGCACCACAGAGAGCGCATGCAGGCGGAAGCCAGGGCGTATATGGGCGTTATGAGCAAGCTCGACGACATTCAAAGAAGCATCGATCGCCAAGACGTTATTATTTACTACTAAAGAGTAAAAATAAAATACAATAAAAGCAGAAAGGAAAACTGCTATGCCATACCCCTACGATCTCGACTATGAAGCCAAAAAATTCAAGGTGCAGCCCCTCAAAACAGACCGAAACGGTTGGAAGTTCATTATTTTAAACGTCCTGACGCTTGGGATTTACAGCATTATATTCTTCATTTCCCTCTCGTTTGATCTCGACAAGGCGGCACCGAAGAGTGACCGCTCCAAGACCCCGAATTTCCTCGCGGCATACATTTTGTCGCTTTTCACCTTCTCCATTTTCCTCTTTATCTGGCACTACCACGTTGCCGACAGAATAGACGATGCGCTCGGCGAGCGCAAGATCCCGTACAACTTCGGCACGGACACCTTCTGGAGCCTCTATTTCTTCGGCTCGTTCATTCTCATCGGTCCCCTCGTTTACGGATATAAGCTTTGCCACGCAATGAATTTGCTGTGCGAAAAATACAACGAGGAAGAGGAGCAAAAAAACGCCGCAAGGAAGTAAGCTATGCCAAAGGAAGCATTGAAGATCGAAAACGTAAAAAAAGACTTAAAGCGCGTGGCGACGTACCGATACGGAAACACAGCCGAGGAATACGTGACCTATTTTATGCCCTTCGTGGCACTTGCCATTTTCTCTTATATCCTTTTTCAAGCCCTTTGGCTCAGCCTTTTGCTTCTTGCACCCGCCGTTTTTTTCATCATTCTCTATATTCCCAAGCGGCGAAAGGGCAAGAAGGAACTGCAAGCGGTGCACGACGCTATCGAGCGCGCGGATTTTTCGGTATCCGTAAAAACGCTTTTAAGCATTGCTAAGGAAACCGTCCACGAGCCGCACATAGTCGCCCATCGCAGACACGCCACCGCCGTTCAAACACGCAATATAAAGGTCTTCTACTTTGAGGGTGGCGGAGGCTGGCGTATCTACGGAAACGAAAAGCATTACACGTGGCGCGCGGATAACTACCTTAGCACCGAGGGGCTACTCAATCTCTCGCTCCCGGGCAACGAGTTTTACCACATCGCACTGCAAGGATACTACGACGTTTCCTACATCTACCCCGCCAAGCTTTTT
>JAZOSE010000121.1:0-8125 GCA_045656965.1 Eubacteriales bacterium | reverse complement strand
ATAGGGAGGATTTTCCCACAAATAGATTTTGTTCATAATTATTACCTCTTAAATTAAGATTTGTAAATACATTTTAACACATCTTCTACGAAAATAAAAGAAGAATTTGAAAAATAAGAATTTTTTTAGAAAAACAAAAAGACGGCAAGCCAAGCTTACCGTCCTAATGGTGCTCCTGCGGAGATTCGAACTCCGGACACCTTGATTAAAAGTCAAGTGCTCTACCTTCTGAGCTACAGGGGCGTACAAGCTTTCGCTTGGCACTCGACTATGATAACATATAAATTGAGTTTTGTCAAGTGGTTATCGGGATTTTAAAGGAAAAAATTTGTGCATCTTAAAAACCGTACAAAGCACTCTTCCCTATTTGTTCACCAATGCGAAGAAGTCTGTTATACTTGGCAACGCGCTCGCTGCGCGAGGGCGCTCCGGTTTTGATCAGATACGCTTCGGTCGCTACTGCAAGATCGGAAATAAAGGTTTCCTCCGTCTCACCCGAGCGGTGCGAGAGAATGTGCTTATATCCGTTTTCCTTTGCTAAGCGGATAACGTCAAGCGTTTCGCTGACCGTGCCGATCTGATTCGGCTTGATCAAAATGGTATTTGCGATGCGCTTCTCAATGCCAAGCGCAAGACGGCGCGTGTTGGTAACGAAAAGATCGTCGCCTACGATAAGCACCTTCTCACCAAGCTCTTTCGTTAGTGTTTGAAAGGCAGAAAAATCATCCTCTCCGAGCGGATCCTCGACTGATAGGATCGGATGTCGCTCGCACAGATCTGCTGTCCACGCGATCATCTCTTCTGCCGAGAATTTTCTATTAGATTTAGGCATTAAATATCCGTTTTCGGTTGCCCACTCGGACGCTGCAACGTCAAGAGATATCTTCACCTTGCCCTCATATCCTGCCGTCGAGATCGCCTCTTCGATCCATTTAAGCGCTTCCTCTTCGTTCTTTAGCTCGGGAGCATATCCGCCCTCATCGCCAACTCCAACGGAAAAGCCCGCCCTTGAAAGCAGCTTTCCGAGCGTGTGAAAAATTTCCGCGCCCATTCTTACCCCGTCCTTAAAGGTGGACGCACCAACGGGAACAACCATAAACTCTTGCACGTCAAGTCCGTTTTTTGCGTGCGCGCCTCCGTTTAAAATGTTCATCATAGGAACGGGCAAACGCGTTTTTTTCTCCCTGGCAAGATACGCCCAAAGCGGCTCCTTCGCCGCCTTTGCGCCTGCCTTGGCTACCGCCATAGAAATGCTTAAAATGGCGTTGGCACCAAGTCTTGATTTTTGCTCTGTGCCGTCAAGCGAGCATAAAAGCGTATCAATCTTTCTTTGGTCGTATACCGAAAGACCGACGAGTGCTTCGGCAATCTCTGTGTTTACGTTCTTTACAGCGCCTTCAACACCCTTGCCGAAATAACGCGACGCGTCGCCGTCTCTCATTTCATACGCCTCATATTTCCCCGTGGAAGCGCCCGAAGGCACGGATGCGCGAACGCTTTCACCGCTCTGCAGCGTCAGCTCGCACTCCACAGTAGGATTTCCTCGCGAGTCTAAGATCTCACGGGCAAAAACCGAGCGAATACTCATATTTTCCATACGTCTTACCTTTCTCTTTCTTTTTTCGATAGTTTACGGAAAAAAAGCGAAAATATACAAAAATATGCGGCGTTTTACTCGCCGCATATTCCAAAAAATCTTTTTGCATTTTCTTCCGTTATAGCGGCGGTCTCTTCTTCGGATATGCCCCAAGCCTCAGCCAAGGCGGCACAGGTATAGGAAAGATATCCCGAGTGATTGAGTTTTCCGCGATGCGGGTGCGGCGTTAAATACGGCGCATCCGTTTCTATCATCACGCGGTCGTGAGGGAGAGCGGCTGCCGCCTCTTTAACGCTTCGAGCGTTTTTAAAGCTGACCGTTCCCGAAAAGGAGATCATATATCCTAAGGAAACTAACTGCTTTGCCATTTCGGCACTTCCGCTGTAGCTATGAAAAACGCCTCTTACACCGGGAAAGGAACGTACAACGTCGAACGAGTCGCCGTGCGCCTCCCTGTCGTGAATAATCACGGGAAGCCTTTTTTTCTCGGCAAGCGCCATTTGCGCCTTAAAAAACGACATCTGCTCGTCTTTATCAAAGGGCAAATAATGATAATCAAGTCCTATTTCGCCAAGTGCCACGATCTTGTTTTCCGACACGAGCAGCCCTTCAAGCGCACTTAGCGTTTCGTCAAGAGGAAGAGAACGCGCGTCGGATGGGTGGATTCCCGCCGCCGCATACATATGCGAGTGCTGTTTTGCTTGCTCAATGGACCTAAGTGAGCTTTCAATGGATGTGCCAACGTTAACGATATAAGAAACGCTATCACTTAAAAGCGATTGAAGCAGCCGGTCTGCGCCGCCCTCCACTTCATTTTCAAAGCGCTCGTCCCAATAATGTGCGTGGGAATCAAAATATCGCATCAGTGCACGCGCTCGCCGTTGGGCGTTTCGGGGTCAAGGAATACCACGCGAACGTTCTCCTCGCCCGAAGCGAGAAGCATACCGAAGCTTTCAATGCCGCAAAGCTTTACGGGAGCGAGGTTGGCTACCACGATAACCTTTTTACCAATCAGCTCCTCGGGCTCATAGAATTTCGCAATACCCGAAACGATCTGGCGCTTTTCATAGCCGAGGTCCACTTGAAGCTTTAAAAGCTTCTTTGCCTTCGGTACCTTTTCGCATTCAAGAATCTGTGCAGTACGCAGTTCAACTGCCGTAAAGGAATCAAAATTGATCTGCGCCTCGTGCTCGGGCTCGGGAATCGCTTTGGCGGCTTCCTCGGCTGCCTTCTGCTTTTCTGCGATCATTTCCATAAATTTCTTTTCGTCTACACGGGCAAAGAGCGTGGATGCTTCACCAAGAGAAATGCCGCTTTCCAGCGCGCCGTAGGTGGAAATGGTATCGTAAGAGGTCGCCTTTGTTCCGATCTGGGCAAAAATCTTCTCTGCCGTCGAGGGAATAAAGGGCGTAAGCATTACAGCGGCACTGCGGATAACCTCCAAGAGATTATAAAGCACCGTGCCGAGTCTTTCCTTTTTACTTTCGTCCTTAGCCAAAAGCCAAGGCGTCGTTTCGTCGATATACTTATTGGCGCGGCGGAGCATCTCGAAAATAGAGGTCAGAGCGTCAGAAACGTGGAAGGAATCCATCAGCTCGCGCGACTCCTCCTTCGCCTTGAGTACTGCCGATTTAAGCTCCTCATCGAGTGCCTCGGGGGCGGTAGGTGCGGGAATCACGCCACCAAAATACTTCACCGTCATCGCGTGCGTGCGGCTGACGAGGTTTCCGAGATTGTTGGCAAGGTCGGTGTTGTAGCAGTTGATCACGTTCTCGTAGGTGATCGAGCCATCGGCGTTATACGGCATTTCGGCAAGCGCATAGTATCTTACGCCGTCGACCGAGAAGTACTCGGCAAGCTCGTCGGCATAGATAACGTTACCGCGCGACTTGGACATCTTGTCCACGCCCGAATTGAACCAAGGGTGACCGAAAACCTTTTTGGGAAGCGGCTCGCCAAGCGCCATCAAAATGATAGGCCAGTAGATCGTGTGGAAGCGAAGAATATCCTTGCCGATGATATGTACATCGGCAGGCCAGTATTTTTTGTAAAGCTCGGGCTGCTCCTTGTTGTCGGGGTCATAGCCGAGCGCGGTGATATAGTTGGAGAGCGCATCGATCCAAACGTAAATGACGTGCTTGTCGTCAAAGGTAACGGGAACACCCCACTTAAACGAGGTTCTCGAAACGCAAAGATCCTGAAGTCCCGCCTTTAAGAAGTTGTTGATCATTTCCTTTTTGCGCGACTCGGGCTCGATGAACTCAGGGTGATCCTCAATATACTGGATCAAACGGTCGGCATACTTGCTCATCGCGAAGAAATATGCTTCCTCGCGGGTCTTCTGCACGGGTCTGCCGCAATCGGGGCACTTTCCGTCAAGTGCCTGAATATCGGTAAAGAAGGATTCACAGGGGGTGCAATACCAGCCCTCGTAATAGCCCTTATAGATATCACCCTGCTCGTAGAGCTTCTTAAAGATGTTTTGCACGCTCTTGACGTGATAATCATCGGTCGTACGAATAAATTTATCGTAGGATGCCCCCATAAGGTCCCAAATGCGCTTGATTTCGCCCGATACGCCGTCTACGTATGCTTGGGGAGCAATTCCTGCATCAGCGGCAAGATTTTCGATTTTTTGACCGTGCTCATCCGTACCCGTCAAAAAATAAACGTCCTTCCCCATCTGGCGCTGGAAGCGCGCGTAGGCATCCGCCATGATGATCTCATAGGTGTTGCCAAAATGCGGCTTGCGCGAGCTATACGCAATCGCGGTCGTGATATAAAACTTTTCTTTGCACATATTCTAAAGTCCTCCATAAAGGAATTATTTTCTTAAAAGCGTAAGTGATAGCACGCCCTTTGCCGTAAGAGCGTACGGTATAACGAATAAAAACGGAACTCCAAGGCACAAAACCGAAAGAAGAAAATACGGAAAAAGCAACGCGCGGTGAGCGGCTATCAATCCTAAGCGCCCCTTCGTTGCGCATCTTGAAATGGCTTTTATCTGCTTGTAGCTCAAAAGCGGCGCGGATAAAAACGCGGCATCCATAAGATAAGCACGGGCAGAAAGCACCCAAAGTGAACTAAGCAAAGCGGCGACGAACAAAAACGTCAGCGCCAAAACCATCATAGCACGCGCGTCCTCTCTAATGAGCAAAAGATCAAGCGAAAGCATCCTTCCGACGCGAAGCACACAAAGAATCGCCCCGAGAAAAAAGAAAAGACGCAAAAAAGAAGAAATTGTCGCACGCACAGCGTAAAGATAGCGTCTCTTTGCCGTATAATACGAAAACACCGCTCCAAAATCCACACGGGAATGCATCAAATAACCAAGCACAAAGGCGTAAATGCCGCGCCAAAGCGGTGAAATCCCGAAAATGCAGAAAACAACCGTACAAGAGGCGGCAAGAAAATATCCCACCGCATAGGAAAGCGGTGTGTGCCTTACCAATGCTGAAAAGACCGACTCAAAAACCGCCGCTTCGCCCAAAAAGGCGAAAAACGAGAGCAAGGACACGATAAAAACCGTGAACGCCACACCGGCTCCGCGAAGACGCGAGCGAGCGCGCTTGTGCATATAAAATACCGAAACGTTTTCCTTCATAATAAGTCCTCCTATGCGGAGATTGTTTTACAAAAGATCGGTATTTTATGCAGCTTTTTCCAAAAAGAATAATTATTAAATAATTATAACACGAAAAAGCGTGGAATGCAAGGAGAAACATCGATTTTTTGCGTATCTGTGCAAAAAATATTTGACTTTTCTTTCTGTGGGTGGTAAAATGGTTTTGTAAAACAGTTTTGGAGGCTTTTCTCTATGTTAGATCAGGAAAAAAACGATATTCGCCTTTCTCTTATAAACGCCACTGAGGAGCTTTGCGACGTTGCCCGCTTAAAGGCGGGTGATATTCTCGTTGTGGGCTGCTCCACCAGCGAGGTTTGCGGCTCGAAAATAGGCACTGACTCCGCACCCGACGTTGCCGAGGTTTTAGTCGACGCGATTCTCTCCGTATTAAATCCGCGCGGCATTTTCCTTGCGGCACAGTGCTGCGAGCATTTAAACCGCGCCATTATCGTAGAGCGTGCGGCGCTTCCCTTTGCCGATGCTGTCAACGTCGTGCCGAAGCCTAAAGCAGGCGGCTCGTTTGCCACAGCGGCTTATGCGGCGTTTAGCGCGCCCATAGCGCTTGAGGAGATTCACGCCGATGCGGGACTTGATATCGGCGGAACGCTGATCGGTATGCATTTAAAGAAGGTTGCCGTTCCCGTTCGCCTTTCTGTAAAAGCAATCGGCGCCGCGCCCCTTCTTGCCGCGCGCACACGCCCGAAATTTATCGGCGGGATAAGAGCACAGTATAACGAAGATCTGTTATAAGAAAAAACGGCGCTTCTGCGCCGTTTTTTATTCGTATTTTTTGCTTTTCATCGCGCGCTCTATGGCTCTGTCTGCTTCATTTTTAGCAATGGTGTCGCGCTTGTCGTAAAGCTTTTTACCCTTGCAAAGACCGAGAGACATTTTGACGTTGGAGCCCGAAAAATAGAGCGAAAGCGGTACGAGGGTGTACCCGTCGCGCGTAAGAAGTCCGATAAGCTTGCGAAGCTCTGCCTTATGAAGCAGTAGTTTTTTTTCACGAAGCGGATCTTTATTAAAAATATTTCCCTGCTCGTACGGGCTGATATGGAAGCCGAGAACAAACAGCTCTCCTTCGCGGAAGCTGCAGTACGAGTCCTTTAAATTCACGCGACCCGCACGCACGGATTTCACCTCGGTACCGTAAAGTGCGATTCCCGCCTCGTAGGTATCCTCAACGAAATAATCGTGGTATGCTTTTTTATTTTGCGCGATAATTTTTCCTTTTGCCTTTTCTGCCATATAATTTTACCTTGTTTTTCTACAATTTGCCAATACTCTTTTTCCTATTCATTGTAGCACAGAAAAAGGAAAAAAGCAAGAGGGATAAAAAGCATTTTATAGAGCGATGGGGGTGAAGCTTCAAAGCATATCCTCAAAGATGACGCCACCAACCTCGTATACGTATTTTCCCTCAAGGTAGTGCGCCTTTACCGCACGTTCAAGAGAGGTATTTTCGGGTAGCTCTTCGAGATTATCCACATATTTTCTAAAAAGGAACATAAATACTCCCCTACCCTCTGAAACGGTGGGATAGCGAAGAAAGCGACTTCCAAAGCTAACGATATTAGAGCCTTTCTTTGCAAGATCTTTGAGAGCAGGATCCAAGAGCCAGCTGTGGCAGCAAAGTGCCTTCACGCTATACTCAGGGTAATATTTTTGCGCTATCTTAAAGGCTTCACGGTACTGCGCGACACAGTTTTCGGGTGTGATCGGCGCACCACTCGGAATGTGAATACTGAAAACGCCATCCCCCTCGTCAAGCACCAAACGCCACTCGCTTTTGGGAAGGGTGATTTTTTCCGATCTTACGCAGGCGTTTTCCATATCGACGGGATAGCCGATATACGCATTGTCGCTTTCGCAGTACTCGGAAACAAATGCAGTATCGGGGTATCCGGCTGACCCCGCAATATAGCCGCCCTTGGAAATTTCCTGAGCGACCGAGAGCATTTTGTATTCACCTGCTTTGTTTTTAAAGACCTTCACGGCATTACCGAAGGTCTTATTGACCTCAAAGTTTAAAATTCCGATTCGGACAATGCTAAGGTTGGTATAAAGCCGAAACCAAGAGAAGTAGACCTTGTCGTCAAAGCCGTCTCTTCCGTCCGTAACGTTGCGAAGCCGGATGGCGTCTTCAAAGCAGTCACAAAGCGTGTCGGCAATCACTTTGGTGGGAAGCCCTCGCTTCTTGTGGGCTGTGATCATGTCGGGCGCAAAGGCGAGAAGCGAAAAATACGCCGCCATCTCAAAGTCCACGCGCGTTTGCGTATCAGAAAAGCTCGGGGTTTCCTCCAGCGTTATTGTGGGGCTTCCCGCGTTGCGTAAAAGCATTTTATAAAGCAAATACGCATAACGCGCGGCAAGGTCGTTTGCGCGCACTCTTGCAAGCTCTTGCATCACGAAGTCGTATTTTTCGCGGAGAAATCCCCACTCGGCTTAAAGCGCCTCTACAAAGCTGTCCGCAAGGAAAAAAGCTCCCTTGCTATCGAACTCCGCTAAGGAGACCTCATAATCTTCAAAAAAGCTTTCGTGTAAGCTACGAACGCCAAGAGCGTTTAAAAATTCTTGCTTGGTGTAGGACATATTGAACCTTCCGTAGAATTATTTAATCACGCCGAAGCATGGGTGAATCTCTCGCATAGCGAGCGCATGAAATCAATGGGGAGCATTGAACGGAATCCATTGCAGGCAGTATGGAATCAAGCCGACGAACAAGATGCACGCTTGCGCGTGATGCCATGCGCGGCTTTGTCGGCTTGGATAAAAAATCCGAAAGCTCTCGCTTTCGGATTTTTTTGGTGGAGCATAGGGGACTTGAACCCCTGACCCCAACACTGCCAGTGTTGTGCGCTCCCAACTGCGCTAATGCCCCAAGCGAAATTATTGTAACATAT